>JAYTCN010000341.1:0-3540 GCA_043736475.1 Paracoccaceae bacterium | reverse complement strand
GTATAAATGGGTGCATTCGGTGCATCACAACTCGATCAATCCCTCGCCCTGGTCGAGCCTGTCGATGCATCCGGTCGAGCATCTGCTGTATTTCAGTGGCGCACTGGTCCATCTGCTGATCGGCTCGCACCCGGTACTGGCGATCTACCATCTGCATATCGCCGGGTTTGGGGCCGTGGTCGGCCATATCGGCTTTGACAAGATCGTGGCCGGCGAAGCGAAAGCAATGGATACCCATGCCTTCGCCCATTACCTGCACCACAAATATTTCGAAGTGAACTATGCCGACGGCACAATCCCGCTCGATAAATGGTTCGGCACCTGGCACGACGGCACCAAGGAAGGCGAGGCGATCATGGAAGCGCGGATGGAGAAGAAACGGGCGCGGCTGAATGCCGGGAAAGGTGCCTGACAATGAGTGCTCGCCCGACCGTCGCCGCGCTGCGTGCATTAAAAGGCAAGCGGCAAATCATCACGGTGCACGTGGACAGCGCCGCCGAAGCCAGTGCCGCGGCCGAGGCCGGGATCGAGATGTTTACCTGCGAGGTGGACGAAAAACTGCCGGGCATCCGCGCGGCGGCGCCAGGCGTTTTCATCCAGGCGGGTTCGGCCCAAGGCGTGCTTTCGGGACCCGAGACCGCGATCCGGGAAGCGTTCAGGGCAATGGAGACCGGCGCGGACGCGATCTATTTCGCTGGCGGCCTGCCTATCGTCGAGGCGATGGCCCGCGAAGGCATCCCGGTAACCGGCCACATTGGTTACGTGCCGCGCTGGCGAACCTGGACCGGCACCCGCGCCGTCGGCAAGACCGCGGACGAGGCCGTCGCGCTGTTTCGCAAGGTCAAGGATCTGGAAAGCGCCGGCGCCTGGGCGGTGGAAATGGAACTGGTTCCGGTCGAAGTCGCCGATTTCATCACCCGCAACACGCCGCTGATCACCGAAGGCATGGGCTGCGGCAACGTCTGTGACACCCAGTACCTGTTTTCCTGCGACCTGCTGGGCACCAACACCGGCCATTACCCGCGTCATGCCAAGAAATACGCCGACCTTGCCGCGGAAGAAGCACGCCTTCAGCAGATGCGCATCGAGGCGTTCCGGGAATTTTCCCGCGATGTCGAAACCGGCATTTACCCGCAGCGCGGCCATGAGATTCGGGTGGAATTCGATGTGCTCGAAGCGATGACCAAAGCAGGCCGCTCGACCAGAGCATGACACGAAGCGACCAAAGTGAACCGATCGCCTTTCGAGCAACGGTACTTCTGCTTGGCCGAGATGCAGAGGTCTTGCGCGGTCGTGTGCCTGATCGCAACGATCTGATTGCCAGACTTCAGCCAGATAGCGAATTCGAGAATCCACTGACTGAAACGGACCAAATTCTCGACGAATGGTGACACAGTGGTGACACAGTGGTGACACGGATTTTCGCCGCCATTTCCGAAAACCAACTAACACGTTGATTTTATTGGTGAGCCCGACGGGATTCGAACCCATGACCCACTGATTAAAAGTCAGTTGCTCTACCAACTGAGCTACGGGCCCAACCGGCGCGGAACCTAGGCGGTGTGGCGGATGTGGTCAAGCGAGGAATCAGGGCATGCGGTTGAAAGATGCGGCCAAATTGGCGCAGCTCGGCCTGTCTGGTTTCCAAACCGCAAAACGACTATAGAACCGCGATGGACAGCCCGAACCCCTTGAAGCCCCTGCGATTTCGGAAAATGCACGGGCTTGGCAACGATTTCGTCGTGATCGACGCGCGCAATGCGGTTGTTCCGGTCGATGCAACCCTGGTGCGGACATTGGGCGACCGCCATCGCGGCGTCGGCTTTGACCAATTGGCGGTGATCCGTAACGGCAAAGGTGTGGCCGCCGAAGTCGATTACTGGAATTCCGACGGCAGTATGGCCGACGCCTGCGGCAACGCCACCCGCTGCGTGGCGCAAGTGCTGCTGGCCGAGACGGGCGTGAGGAATCTGACCCTGCGCACCGGCCGCGGCGATCTGTATTGCGAAGATGCCGGAAACGGCCTCATCAGGGTCAATATGCTGCATCCGCAGCTCACGTGGCAAACCGTGCCACTGGCCCGGGATGTCGATCTGAACGCGCTGCCCATCGACGGCGCGCCCGGCGCCGCCGGCATGGGCAACCCGCATTGCGTGTTTGTGGTGCCCGATGCAGTGGCGGTTCAATTAGAGCAAATCGGCACGCAAATCGAGCATCACCCGCTGTTCCCCCAGCGGACCAATGTCGAATTTTGCCAAATATTGGATCGTTCCAACGTGCGGATGCGGGTGTGGGAGCGTGGCGGGATGGTGACATTGGCTTGCGGATCGGGGGCCTGTGCTGCCGCCGTCGTCCTGCACCGCCAAGGCCATACCGACAAAGCCGTCACCCTGCATCTTGACGGCGGGGCGCTGGCCATCGACTGGCGCGATGACGGGGTCTGGATGACCGGGCCGACGGCTTTGGTTTTTGAGGGCACGCTGTCGCCGGAATTTCTGGCCAGCATCCCGTGAGCGCCCCCGTCTTTGAAACCTTCGGCTGCCGCCTGAACGCCTATGAGACCGAGGCGATGCGCGAACTGGGTACCGCCGCCGGGCTCGACAACGCCGTGGTCATCAACACCTGCGCCGTCACCGCCGAGGCGGTGCGCCAGGCCAAGCAGCGCATCCGCAGGTTGCGGCGCGAGAATCCCGACGCCCGCATCATCGTCACCGGTTGCGCGGCGCAGACCGAACCCGCGACATTTTCGGCCATGGCCGAAGTCGATCTGGTGCTCGGCAATGGCGAAAAGATGCAAGGCGCGACCTGGAACCGGCTGGCGGTGCCCGACCTGATCGGCCCGACCGAAAGAGTGCTGGTCAACGACATCATGGCCGCCAGGGAAACCGCCGGTCACCTGATCGACGGTTTCGGCACCCGCGCCCGGGCCTATGTGCAGGTGCAGAACGGCTGCGACCACCGCTGCACCTTTTGTATCATCCCCTATGGCCGCGGCAATTCGCGCTCGGTCCCGGCCGGGGTGGTGGTCGAGCAGATCACCCGGCTGGTGGCGACGGGATACAACGAAGTGGTGCTGACCGGGGTCGATCTGACCTCATGGGGGGCCGACATGCCGGGCCAGCCGCGCCTCGGCGACCTGGTGCAGCGCATCCTCAAACTGGTGCCCGGCCTGCCGCGCCTGCGGATCAGCTCGATCGATTCGATCGAGGCTGATCCGGCTTTGATCGAGACCATCGCCAGCGAGAAACGCCTGATGCCGCATCTTCATCTCAGCCTGCAAGCGGGCGACGACCTGATCCTCAAGCGGATGAAACGCCGCCACCTGCGCGCCGATTCGATCCGCTTTTGCCAGGCCATCCGCAAGGCCCGCCCCGATATCGTTTTCGGCGCCGATTTCATCGCCGGTTTCCCGACCGAGAACGAGGCCATGTTCGCGCGCACCCTCGACCTCGTGGACGAATGTGGCTTGGCCTTCCTCCACGTCTTTCCCTATTCCGCGCGCCGCGGCACGCCGGCCGCGCGCATGCCCCAAGTGCCCAA
>JAYTCN010000340.1:0-8307 GCA_043736475.1 Paracoccaceae bacterium | reverse complement strand
CTGTGACGGTGAAATCCGTCGAAGGCAGGACATAATCGACCCGCATATTACCCGGTTTGCCCGCTTCGTCGGGCCAGTCGGCGGTATCCAGCGCCGGGTCGCCGACCTGCCCGACATTGGCGCCGAGCTGGGCCGGTGCAGCCCAAGCGCCACCTGCGCTTGTCGGCAAAGGATCGATAACTCCGTCCAGGGAAAGCAAAGCATTGATCCCTGACCGAATCCCGCTGCCATCGACCGGATCGGCGTTGAAATCGCCCATCACCACGAACGGCGCATCGTCAAATGCTTTTACACGCTCCTGATCGTCCCGGAATTCCGCGCCTGAAAGGTACTGCAACCAAAACGCTACCTCATCGTGATTGCGTCGTCCGTTCGTGTCCTCCGGCCCATCGAACACCGGAGGCGTCGGATGTGCCGCCAGCACCCGGATGGGCCCGTCTGGCGCTGTAATCGCCACATCCCAGTGCGACGCGGTTGACAGCCGCATCGAGGCCTGAGCCAAGGCATCCGGCCAGGGTGAGCCGTCCGGCCGGACTGGCAGCAAAGCCCCATTCAGTTCCGCCCAGCGAAACTTTTGAAACGTACGACTCGCTGACTGGTCAATCGGAAAGCGCGACAGGATCGCCATTCCCTCCTGCCCCGGAAAATAGCCAAACCCCCAGGCATCATCAGCCGTCGCCAGCCTGCCGTCACCGTCAAGGTCCAGGCCGCTGGGAACCCCGCTATTGACCGGCGCAGTAAACCAGTACGGATAGTCGATGCCGCCTGCCGCTGTTCGTCCGGTTTTCAGCTCCTCGCGAAACAGCGCAATCGCCAACCCTTGCACATCATAGTCAAAGCCCGACAGCAGCAGAATGTCGGGCCTGACCCGTTGGATGATTTCCGTCACCTGTCCGACCTGCGGATCGCTCGCCCGCAGCAAGTCACGGACCAGTATTCCCGGGTTGCGGCGCGTCAATTCGGCGTTGAAGGCGGCGAAGCGCAATTCTTCAGAGCGAACGCCCAATGCGGTCAGGCTCAGAAAAAGTGCCAGGATTGCCCGCTGGACGGCGGCAGCCAAGTTTCAGCCGTTTCGCGATTTCTTGACCAAGTAGGCAACTTTCAGCAATGCGGCACCCCTTATCATAAGACTGGCGGGCAAAAACGCCCAGAGCACACAGCCCCAGATCAGAGGTTGGTAATTCGACAACACCGAAGGGTCGAACCAGCCACCCGAGCGCGAGACCAATGCCGGCACCAAATATGGCAGCCCAATCCCCAATAACATGTTAATGACGCCGTCCCGCCGCAAGCGACGCTCGACATCCTTTCCGGACGAAGGCTCAAACGTTGGCAAATTGACCCAAAGATTGAAATTCTGCCGGGCAACCGGCCATTTGAAAAGCCAAAGCACCAAAGCGAAAAATGCCAGTGAGGCAAAAGCCACCGTGTAAGATAACGCTGCCGCACGTTCGATCAGCAATTGAAAATCAGCATCTCCGTCCGAACCCAGCATATCGACGGCAATGTTGACCGGACTCAACGGTATATTCAGCATTGCTGCTGCGCGGTCCGCCAGGGCAATGACGTCGGGGCTGAACGGGTCTTCGCCTGTCAGCGCCCGGCAGAAAAAGATCAGCACGAACACCAGGGAGGCGAAAGTGAAATACCGGATCCGGTTATAAGGCGGTGCAAAACGGAAATCGATCAATCCGGGGTGCGATGACGCATATTCAAATACGGTGAAAGCGGCGGCAATCAGTCCAATGATCAGCGAAATTTCCAGTGCAGACTGGCTGACCGACGGCAACAGAAACGCCGGCGCGGAAACCACCACGATAACTAGAAAAGCCCGCGCCAAAGCACCAGGAAGACGTGCAAGCACCGTCAGTTCAACCCATGTCACGCTACCCGAAAAAGGGCGGCGAAATTACAACCACGGAGCCGCAGCTCCGTATTTCGATTCGAACACGTCAATCCGGTCAGACTTCTTCATCGTCAGCCCGATATCATCGAGCCCATTCAGAAGGCAGTCCTTCTTGAACGCATCTACCTCGAACGCAATTTCCCCACCATCGGGCCCTGTGATGACTTGATTGACCAAGTCAATCGTCAGGACCGCATTAGCACCACGTTCGGCGTCATCCATCAGTTTATCCACCTCGGCCTGAGGCAGAACAATCGGCAGTATACCGTTCTTGAAGCAATTATTAAAGAAAATATCGGCGAAACTTGGAGCGATCACCACCCTGATGCCGAAATCCAACAAAGCCCAGGGCGCATGCTCGCGGCTCGACCCGCAGCCAAAATTTTCGCCAGCGACTATGACCTGCGCTTTCCGATAGGCCGGTCTGTTAAGAACAAAGTCCGCAATCTCCTTGCCATCAAGGTCATAACGCATCTCGTCAAACAGGTTCTTGCCCAGCCCGGTGCGCAGGATGGTCTTCAGAAACTGCTTGGGAATGATCATGTCGGTGTCGATATTGACCAAGGGCATTGGGGCGGCGACTCCGGTGATTTTAGTGAATTTTTGCATGATTTGTTCCCCCTCAGGCAACCATAAGCTTACGAATGGCATCAATCGTATGGCGAAAACTGGTCGATCTGTTGTTCGCCGGGTCAAGGTGTTGAGCGATGGCTTCTGCGCCGCTTATTTTGCCGTAACCCGAATTCAACTTTTTCAGCTCGACGGAAGGATACGGCACGACGTCCGGATCACATGTCCTGAGTCTTTTGGGCAATGGTTTCCGCAGTTGGCCTGAGGCTTCCAATGCCTGCGCATCACCGATAAACCAAGCCTCAAGCTCTTGACAAACAATGCGAACTTTCGATTGCCCTGCGCGATTTGCGGCAGTCGCAACGGCAACAAGTTTTGTCTTTCGAACATGGCAATTCCCCCGGTCATTGTCGCGAAGGATCAGGAAACGAGCATTTGGATCCAACCATGCCCGCAATTTTCGCGGCAAAGACGCCTCAAGATCGCTTACACCTTGATGAGCAATTATGGTGACATCTGCAGGATCAATTGCAAGTCTAGGTAACAATTGAAGAAGCGCCGCCTTCATCGACGGCTCCTCCGTGAAGATTACGAGCGCCATTTAGGGTCTGCCCCCGCAAACAAACCCTGTCGCCAAAGCTCTCCTGGCTTGTCACCTTCTTCTATCAGTGCACGCAGTTGTTGGTCTTTGGACGCTTTTGTAAGACTCGAAAATCCTTTGACCTTCGAAAGCCAATAAATCGACTCTAGAGGAACCGCGTTTAAAAATTCTGGTGAATGTGTTGTTACAAAAACTTGTCCTTTGCGACGTCTTTTTTCCGCATATTCTGCAAATTCCTCCGCTAGAACTGGAAGTAATACCGGGTACAATTGATTTTCTGGTTCCTCAATGCAGAGCAATGGATGTGGGTCCGGGTCATTCAGCAATGCCAAATATGCGAACATCTTAATTGTCCCGTCTGACACCGACCGCGCTATGAAACCAGAATCAAATGCAATGTCTCTGAATCGAAGTGCGACACGTCCGTCACCAGTATCGTATGTCACGACTTCCGCCACACCCGGAACACGGCTCGCCATCTTCGCGACAATTTTTCGATAATGATCCGGGTGACTGTCGTGAAGGAATTGCGCGTATAGCGCCAAGTTGTCGCCCGAAGCGCTTAAGTGTTCAGCCAATGCCGCGTCGGGCTCTCTTTTTGCGTCTGTTATATGGAAATCACTTACCGTCCAGTTTTCGATCAATTCGCGCAATTGACTTGCCGCATCAAAACGTTTGAACTGACCCAGTCCTTTGATCGCCAATATGTCAGGAGAATCAAGTGTTTGATCTTCTCTTTTTAAACCTTTGTCATCTATTTGTGAATCAAAGTTGTCCAACATCTCAGGAATTGCCACGCCACTTCCATTTTTAAAGTCAATGAAATGAAATGGTTTTCCGTGTCTACCACGTTTATACCTTAGGCGTTCTCGCGAGACTTTCGGTTTACCGTTTGATTCTGTTATTTCTATTGAATATGTGACAAGTCGTTCTTTTTCTTGCTCTTCAAAATCCAAATATACCTGAATTTCTATTTCTATATTCTCTTTTTCGTAACCTCTGGAAATTACTTGTGAGAATCCTCCCCGTTTTTGGAGGGCAACTCTGACATTGTCTTTCAAACAGTCTTTGAGGAAATCCATTACGCCGATAAATGTGGACTTCCCTGATCCATTTGCGCCCACCAAGACGGCGAAGCCGGGGATGTCGTTCATTTCAACGTCCCGCAGACATTTGAAATTTCTTATCTTTATTGCTTGGACTCTCATTGCGCGATTTCCCTCACATCCGTCAGCCTGCCGGTGATCGCCGCCGCCGCCGCCATCGCCGGGCTCAGCAGATGCGTCCGCCCGCCTCGCCCCTGCCGACCTTCAAAATTGCGGTTCGAGGTCGACGCACACCGTTCGCCGGGTGCCAATTGATCCGGATTCATCGCCAGACACATCGAGCACCCCGCCATCCGCCACTCAAACCCGGCCTCGATCAGCTGCGCCGCAATGCCCTCTGCCTCGGCCTGCGCCCGCACCAGTCCCGACCCCGGCACGACCATCGCCCGCAGCCCGGCCTTGACCCGATGCCCCGCCATCACCTTCGCCACTTCGCGCAAATCCTCGATCCGCCCGTTGGTGCACGAGCCGATGAACACGGTGTCAATCGCGATGTCCTGCAGCCGCGTCCCCGGTTTCAGCCCCATGTAATCCAGTGACCGCGCCGCCGCCTCGACCTTGCCGCCCTTGAACTCCGACGGGTGCGGCACGATCCCGGTGATCGGCAGCACGTCTTCCGGGCTGGTGCCCCAGGTCACCACCGGAGCAATGTCCGGCGCGTGCAGCACCAGTTCCTTGTCGAAATGCGCCCCGTCATCGGTTTTCAGCGTCCGCCAATAGGCCAAAGCCGCGTCCCACATCGCCCCTTTCGGCGCATGCGGACGGCCGTTCACATAGGCAAACGTCTTCTCATCCGGCGCAATCAGCCCGGCCCGCGCCCCACCTTCGATCGCCATGTTGCAGACCGTCATCCGGCCCTCGATCGACAGATCGCGGATCGCCTCACCGCAATACTCGATCACATGGCCGTTGCCGCCTGCAGCGCCGGTCGTGCCGATGATCGACAGGGTAATGTCCTTGGCGGTCACAAATGGCGACAACTGGCCCGTCACTTCGACCCGCATGTTCTTCGATTTCTTGGTGATCAGCGTCTGCGTCGCCAACACGTGTTCGACCTCGCTGGTACCGATCCCATGCGCCAAAGCCCCAAAGGCCCCGTGCGTTGCGGTATGCGAATCGCCGCAGACAATCGTCATCCCCGGCTGGGTCCAGCCCTGTTCGGGTCCGATGATGTGCACGATTCCCTGGCGCACGTCGGATACCGGATAATAATGGATGCCGAACTCCTTGGCATTCCTGTCCAGCGCCTCGACCTGGATCCGGCTTTCCTCGTTGGCAATGCCCTTGGCCCGGTCCAGTGTCGTCGGCACGTTGTGATCGGGCACGGCAATCGTCTTTTCCGGCGCCCGCACTTTGCGCCCGGCCAGACGCAGACCCTCAAAGGCTTGCGGGCTGGTTACTTCGTGCACCAGATGGCGGTCGACATACAGCAGACTGGTGCCATCGGCATCTTCATGCACAACATGGGCATTCCAGATCTTGTCATAGAGTGTTTGGGGTGCGGACATCGGGTTTCTCCCGCTGAAAGATTGAACCTGAAAAACGGCTTCGCAAATGCGGCAGCCCGTCAGACCCCGGCCGCGATCGACACCAGAGCACCAAAAAACCGCCACGGCAGTCGCGAGCGGTCAGCCAGATCGATGATCTTTTTCATAGCGACTGAGATAGTGCGCTTTGCCGATCTCGGCAAGCTTTGCGATGGGCAATCTCGCATTCTGTCAGAAATATCGCACTCCCGGCTTTACGTCGAACATGATGTTGCGGCCATCGGAAACCGCGGCGTATTCGCGATCAATTTCATCTTGGGTCGGGATGGGAGCGCTTTTGGAATCGTTCATGAATCCTTTGTTTTCAAGCGTTCCCCAAAGCGTATTGAAATTGATTTCAGACAGGCCGCGGTAGTCGCCACCCGTGAGGTTGTCTTGATGGCGCCAATAGCGCCGAATCGCCTCCACCATGTGATAATCCCGCGTTAGAAAACTGCCCCGCGCTGCATCGAGACTTTTGACGCGCACGGGACGTCGGCGAATCACCGCTACCTTTGCCGACTTTTGGGCAAATATTGACATCAAATGGACCGAGCTCGATTCGCTTGCGACGATCCTTCGGGCCGAGCGATAGGCATCTATCTGCTCAGAAATGCTGTGCTCCTCTGGTCGAAATATCCGGTAACCCCGACCGGAAAGGCCAGTTTCGATAAAACTTTCGCCGAGCACGCGACCGTAATGTGCCGCCAATCCGGTTCGGGATACGTAAAGATCCGTTGCATTCCCGCCTTTTGCCGGAGTCAGCCTCGAGTGCAGCCAGCCACGCAATTTGGTGTGTATGCCTTCGCCGGCAATCGGTCGGAACAAATCGGTGGCGTTCCAGATCATTTCGAATCTTGTCGGCGCGTCGATCACCAAGATCTTGTTGCGAATGTTCATCAAGTCAAAAAATTGACTTGCCGTCGATCCGGGTCTTTCCTCTGCAAGCCAATCGGCCAAGAATACCAGCGGTATGCCGAAAGGCAGTCGGTCCAGCGCCCAGAGCCTGCCGATGCTTTCGCTGAAAAAATGTCCGAAGTGTGCCTTCATCGGCCCGGCAAAAAAGTACTCGCCGCCCAGCTCGGCCAGTTCCCCGGCTTGCATGTTGACGGGAATTTTCGATTTCGCCATCTGGTACGGTCGAAATGGGTCGCGCTTGCCATTTCGCAAGTACAAACCGCCACCGTGCCAATCGATACTTGGTCGTGGCCGCTCTTTACCGATCGGGTATATTACAGCCCCTTCCAAACGTAAAACCTGCGGAAATGTCACCCGAAAATTTGGCCCGATACTGATCCTCAAGTTAGTTATCCCACCCGAAATGCTGCGGTTGAAATCCAGTGGCCGGCCCGGCGTTCAGGCCACTTGAATAAAGCTGGGGCTGGTTCGGACGTGACCCGTTTCGAAGCCCCGCCAGTTTCTTGCGACTGTATTCACCCATTGGCGCGTGACCGGATGGCTGGCTTCGAGCGCACCCAAATGAACCAGCAACGCTGCGATCGCCGCGTTCTTGGCCCGTTCCGCGCCGTCATCGATCTTGAGTGCGACACCGTAACCCTGCTTGGGCAATATCGCGACGTAAACGCCGTCGGCGCCGCCTTTGATCGCTACGCCATCCATCACCGACATCAGTTCGGAATCGATCTTGCCGACCCCCGCGACCAATTGTGGATGGGCAATCATCGCTTGCACCAGCGCAACCGCCGCCGCTGCCCGAACCGCTCCCAAACCGGCGGGTCGCGCCATTCGCGCCATTGCCCGTGCCAGCCCTGCAAGACTGGTGGCAAAGTTTGGCGCCGAACAGCCATCGATGCCATGCCCCGGGCTATTCTCGCCGGTCATCTCCTCAAACGCCTGCTTGACCGCTGCCTGCACCGGATGGCTCGGCTCGATATACTCGGGCCCGGCTCGTAAATGCGACGCCAATGTCAGAAATCCTGTGTGCTTGCCCGAGCAGTTGTTGTGGACCTGACAGGGCTGCAAACCGGCATCGTGCAGCCGAAACCGGTCCGCCGAATTTGTCGGCTGGTGCGTCCCGCAACGCAGATCAGATTCGCCCTTGCCGATATTCGCCAACCATTGTTCCACCGGATCGGTGTGTATCAGGGCACCGTCGTGCGAGGCGCAGGCCAAAGCAAGGTGCTCGGACTTCAATCCGAACGCGTTTGCGGCACCGCTTTCCAGCAGTGGCAAAGCCTGCAACATCTTGCACGACGACCGGGGGAACAGGACTCGTTCCGGATCGCCCCAGGCTTCGACGATTTCGCCGCCTGAATCGCAGATGACAGCATGACCGATATGCTGCGATTCCAGTAAACCGCCGCGCCAAATCTCGACCATGGGCACAGCATTGGGCATCGGCAATCTCCAGCTGCTCGGCGGCATTCCGCGACGATCAAGCGTCTGCCAATAAATCCGACTTAGGGGCTGGAAAACCACCCCCATTTTTCGCTAGATTGCACCGGCAGGCAATATTCGCTCGTCGCTATATGTCCAGCCGCTACAGAACGGCAAGGCAACGGGCTTGATCAGGCGACGGAGGCAGCGGGCCAGATGAAACGCGTTATTACCAATTTCCTTTATGCCGGCTTGATCGGT
>JAYTCN010000339.1:0-8308 GCA_043736475.1 Paracoccaceae bacterium | reverse complement strand
TCACTTTTCCCCGATAGGTTTGCCTGAATGACCGAGCCGGTGCTGACCTTGACGGGCATATCCAAGTCCTTCCCCGGCGTGCGGGCGCTGCATGATGTGGCGCTGGAGTTGTTTGCCGGGCAGGTGACGGCACTGGTGGGCGAGAATGGTGCGGGCAAATCGACTTTGGTCAAGGTGTTGACCGGGATTTACCAGCCGGATGGCGGGGTGATTTCGATGGCCGGGGCAGAGGTGCATTTTGCTACCGCCCATGCCGCGAGCGATCATGGCATCACCGCGATTCATCAGGAAACCGTGCTGTTTGACGAATTGTCGGTGGCGGAGAATATTTTTCTGGGGCATGCGCCGCGATGGCGCGGGATGATTGACTGGCGGGCGATGCATTCGCGGGCGCGGGAATTGCTGGGGTCGATTGGGGCGGATCTGGATCCCGCGATGCCGCTGAAAGAGCTGGGGATTGCCAGCAAACATCTGGTGGCGATTGCCCGGGCTTTGTCGGTCGATGCGCAAGTCGTGATCATGGACGAGCCGACGGCGGCGCTTTCCTATAAGGAAATCAATGAGATATACGAGTTGGTTGAGAAATTGAAGGCGCATGGCAAGGCGATATTGTTCATCAGCCACAAGTTCGACGAGATATTCCGCATCGCCGATCGTTACACGGTGTTCCGCGATGGCGAGATGGTGGGCGCGGGGCGGATTGACGAGACCAACAGCGACGATCTGGTGCGGCTGATGGTCGGGCGCTCGGTGGACCAGATATTTCCGAAACGGGTGCATGCCATTGGCGAGCCGGTGTTGACGGTGGCGGGGTATGAGCATCCGACCGAATTTGCCGGGATTGGGTTTACGCTGAAAAAGGGCGAGATTTTGGGGCTGTACGGGCTGGTCGGGGCCGGGCGCAGCGAGTTCTGTCAGGCCTTGTTCGGGGTGACCAAGCCGTCGAAGGGTGTGGTGAAGATTGACGGCCAGGTCGCGGTGATCCGCTCGCCGGCCGAGGCGATTGGCCGGGGCATCGTCTATGTGCCCGAGGAACGCGGGCGGCTGGGGGCGGTGGCGGGGCTGCCGATATTTCAGAATGTGACCTTGCCGTCGCTTTCGCGCACCTCGCGGCGCGGGTTTTTGCGATTGGCGCGGGAGTTTGCCCTGGCGCGGGAATATGCGACGCGGCTCGACCTGCGGGCTTCGTCTTTGGACCAACAGGTGGGCAATCTGTCGGGGGGCAATCAGCAAAAGGTGGTGATCGCCAAATGGCTGGCGACGCAGCCCAAGGTGATCGTGCTCGATGAACCGACCAAGGGGATCGACATCGGCTCGAAGGCGGCGGTGCATGCCTTCATGGCCGAACTGGCGGCGCAGGGGATGTCGATCCTGATGGTGTCGTCGGAGATTCCGGAGATTCTGGGGATGAGCGACCGGGCGATTGTTTTCAGGGAAGGACGGATGGTGGCGGAGTTTGAGGGCGCGGCTTTGCATGCGGAGGCACTGGTGCGGGCCGCCGCCGGAATTGCCGAGGCCGCGTGATGCGGCGTTTGATCCGGTCGCGCGAGGTGATGCTGGCGGGCGCGATAGCCGCCTTGATCGCTTTGGTTTCGACCCGGTTTCCGGGGTTTGCGGCGCCGGGCAATCTGGCCAGTGTTTTCAACGATTCCTCGATCCTGATCATCCTGGCTTTGGGCCAGATGGCGGTGATCCTGGCGCGCTGCATCGATCTGTCGGTGGCGGCCAATCTGGCGCTCTGCGGCATGGTGGTGGCGCTGCTGAACGGGGCCGTGCCGGGGCTGCCGGTGGTCGGCCTGGTGGCGATTGCGGTGGTATTGGGCACGGCTATGGGGGCGGTGAATGGCGCCTTGGTGTGGAAGCTGGATATTCCGCCCATTGTGGTGACTTTGGGGACGATGACGATTTTTCGCGGGGTTATTTTCCTGATCTCGGGCGGCGAATGGGTCAATGCGCACGAGATGAGTGACGGGTTCAAGGCGATACCGCGGGCGGTGGTTCTGGGGCTGCCGGTATTGTCGTGGTTTGCCATTGCCATAGTCGGGGTGATGGCGCTGGTGATGACCCGGCTGCCGTTTGGCCGGGCGCTTTATGCCACCGGCGGCAATCCGAATGCGGCGGTCTATGCCGGGATCGATGTCGGGCGGACGCGGTTCTGGGCGTTTTGCCTGTCGGGGGCTTTGGCGGGGCTGAGCGGCTATTTGTGGGTGGCGCGCTATGCGGTGGCCTATGTCGATATCGCGCCGGGGTTTGAATTGGACGTGGTGGCGGCTTGCGTGATCGGCGGCATTTCGATTGCGGGCGGGATTGGTTCGGTTGGCGGCGCGGTTTTGGGGGCGCTGTTTCTGGGGGTGATCAAGAACGCGCTGCCGGTGGTGCATATCTCGCCGTTCTGGCAGCTGGCGATTTCGGGCACCGCGATCATTGTGGCGGTGGCGCTGAACGCGCGGGCCGAACGGCGCAAGGGGCGGATTATCTTGCGGCGGGCCGAGGCATGAGCGCGCCGGATCGGGCGATACCGGACCGGCTGCAATCGCGGCTTTCGGGAGCTTTGCAAAGCTGGGAGTCGCTGCTGATTGTGGTGGCGGTGGCGATTTTCGTGATCAATTCCTTTGCCAGCCCCTATTTCCTCAGCGCCTGGAGCCTGTCGGACGCGACGTTCAATTTCACCGAAAAGGCGATGATCGCCTTTGCCATGGCGCTGGTGATTATCGCCGGCGAGATCGATCTGTCGGTGGCGGCGATCGTGGCGCTGGTTTCGACCATGATGGGGCTGATGCTGCAGTTTGGGGTCGGGACGCCGGGGCTGGTGGCGGTGGGGTTGCTGACCGGGCTTTTGTGCGGGCTGTTCAACGGGTTGCTGGTGACGCTGCTGAACCTGCCTTCCATTGTGGTGACCATCGGCACCATGAGCCTGTTTCGCGGGATTTCGTTCATCATTCTGGGCGATCAGGCGTTTAATGGCTATCCCAAGGATTTCGCCTTTTTCGGTCAGGGATATGTGTTTTGGGTGATCTCGTTTGAGCTGGTATTGTTCGCGGTTTTGGCGGTTGTGTTCGGGGTTTTGCTGCATTGGACCAGTTTTGGCCGCACGGTTTATGCCATTGGCAACAACCCGGTGGCGGCGCTGTTTTCCGGCATAAGGGTCAACCGGGTGAAGCTGATCCTGTTTGCCCTGACCGGGGTGATGGCGGCGGTGGCGGGGATTTGCCTGACCTCGCGGCTGGGCTCGACACGGCCGTCGATTGCCACCGGCTGGGAGCTGGAAATTGTCACCATGGTGGTTTTGGGCGGAGTCAACATCCTTGGCGGGTCGGGGACAATTCCCGGCGTGGTGCTGGCGGCGCTGATCATGGGGCTGGTGACGTTCGGTTTTGGCCTGCTGAACGTGCCGGGGATTGTGATGTCGATTTTCATCGGGCTGCTGCTGATTTTGGTGATTGCCCTGCCGATTGTCTGGCGGCGGGTGCGGGGGTGAACCATGCAAAAATACGCCTTCAAGATGCAGTTGAACCCCGGGTGCCGCGACGAATATATCGCGCGGCACGACGCGATTTGGCCGGAACTGGTGGCGCTGCTGAAGGACGCCGGGATCAGCGATTATTCGATCCATCTGGACGAGGCGAGCAATATCCTGTTCGCTGTGCTCTGGCGCGGCGAGGATCACGCGATGGACGATTTGCCGACCCATGCAATCATGCAGAAATGGTGGACCCATATGGGCGACATCATGGCGACAAACCCCGACAGCTCGCCGGTGGCGACGCCGCTGTTGACCGTTTTCCACATGGTCTGAGCCGTGGAGAACATGCGGCACGCGGCGGTGCTGGATATCGGCAAGACCAACGTCAAGCTGGCGCTGGTCGATATGGTGACGTTCCGCGAGATAAAGGCGCTGTCGATGCCGAATACGGTGCTGGAGGATGGCCCGTACCGGCATTTTGATACCGAAGCGATCTGGAAGTTTACCCTGGCCGGGCTGCGGGAATATCACCGGTTCTATGATATCGACGGCGTGTCGGTGACGACGCATGGTGCGGCGGCAGCCCTGGTCGACGCGACCGGAAACCTGGTGCTTCCGGTGCTCGACTATGAAGACGCCGGCCCCGGGCAGACGACCGAATTCTATGACTTTCTGCGACCGGAATTTGCGAAAACAGGTTCGCCCAGGGTCGCCAATGGCCTGAATTTGGGCGCGCAATTGTTTTGGCAAGCGAAGAAATTCGCACCTGAATGGAAAAGCGTGGCGGCAATCCTGACCCTGCCGCAATACTGGGCTTTCCGGCTGTCCGGCGTGATGGCCAGCGAAGTGACGTCGCTGGGCTGCCACACCGATTTGTGGGAACCGGCGGCGCGCAAGTTTTCAAGCATCGTGAGCGCGCTTGGATGGCAAAAGCTGATGCCGCCAATCCGGTTTGCCTCGTCGCGACTGGGCCCGGTGACCGCGGAAGTCGCCGCGGAAACCGCGCTCGGCCCTGACACGGGCGTCTGGTGCGGCATCCATGATTCAAATGCCTCGCTGTTGCCGCATGTGCTGAACCGCGAGCGGCCGGTGACGGTTATCTCGACCGGGACCTGGGTGATCGCCATGGCATTGGGCGGCGCACAGGTGGCGCTCGATGCGGCAAAAGACACCCTGTTGAATGTCGATGCCCTTGGTGACCCGGTGCCTTCGGCCCGGTTCATGGGCGGGCGCGAGTTTTCGCTGCTGATGGACGGCAGCCCGCCGGCCTGCACGAACGAGGACCTGGTGGCGGTGATCGGGCGCAGCATCCGGGTGGACCGTGCCGCCGGGATCGGCCAGTTCAAATGGACCCATGACCCGGCCAGTCTGGGCCCAGGCGAGCGTTTCGCGGCGGTGACGTTTTTTCTGGCGCGCCAGTGTGTGGAGCGGCTGGACTGGATCGGCGCCCGCGGGCCGGTGATAGTCGAAGGGCCGTTTGCGGCGAATACGTTGTTTCTCGATGCGCTGGCAGTGCTGACCGGCAGGCCGGTGAAAACCTCGGCCGGCAATGCGACCGGCACATCGGTTGGTGCGGCGCTGCTGATCAAGCGGCCCGACCGGGTGGGGCAGACGCTGGCGCATCCGGTCAGTGCCGCCTTGCAAAGGCTTGCGCCTGAACTTCAGGCAAGACAGGCGGTCAGAACCTGATTTCCGCCTTCAGGCCCGGCTGATTGTCGGTCAGTTCCAGGGTTGCGCCGTGCAGGCGCGCGATGGCGCCGACCAGCGACAGGCCAAGGCCGCTGCCGGGGCCGGAGCGGCTGGGGTCAAGCCGGACAAATCGCTGGATCGCGCGGGCGCGGTCAGCCGGTGAAATGCCGGGACCCTGGTCGGAAATCGCAAGCAGCGGAATGTTCTGGCCAGAATCCAGCGAAATCTCGCTGCCCGTTGGCGCGTAACGGATGGCGTTTTCAAGCAGGTTCGTCGCCGCTTGGGCCAGCAATTGGCTGTGGCCGTTGACCATTGTGCCATTGCCCCTGCGCACCAGCTTGATGTGTTTTTCTTCGGCGACCGGCTCGTAGAGTTCGGCGGCATCGTCGAGCAGTTTTCCCAGATCGACCGGCGCGAACTGGTCGCGGCCCATGCCGGCCTCGGTGCGGGCGATGGCGATCAGCGCGGTGAAGGTTTTCAAAACCGTGTCCGCCTCGGAAACGGCGCGCCTGATCAGGTCTTTGCGGCCTTTCGCCGGCACCGTCTCGCCGGCGGCACTGTCCAGATGCGACCGCAGCCGGGTCAGCGGGCTGCGCAGGTCGTGGGCGATGGAATCGGTCACGATGCGCAAGTCATCGACCAGCGCCTCGATCCGGTCGAGCATGGCGTTCAGCGTGCCCCCCAGCCGGTCAAATTCGTCACCATTGCCGCGCAGGGGCACCCGGCGGGTCAGGCCACCGGCAACGATTTCGGTGGCGGTGTCGGTGATTTCGCCGATACGCCGGGTGACGAATCGCGACAAGAGCCAGCCGGAAAGCGCCGCGAGCAATGCCGTCAATGCCAGGGCGGTGGCGATGGCGCGGACCAGGGTCCGGTCGAAAACGACCCGCGCCTGCGCATCGCGACCGACCAGCAGGCGTTCACCGCCGGGCAACCGGAACGTGGCGGCTGAAACCGGAGCCGGGCGGTCGGCATCGGTGCGGAAAAGTTCGAGTTCCATCCAGCCTCCGGTGACGGCGTTCGGGGGCCAACCGGACAAGTTGCCGACGATCGGCGCGCCAAAGGCGTCGGTCAAAAGATAGACCGCATCGCGCTGGTCGGTGCTTCGCAGGCGACGCTCGATGGCCCGGGCGAGGCCGAGGACACCCGACGTCGAATAGTTTTCCGAGAGTCCGGCGATTTCGGCCTGAACGACCTGTTTGACCTCATCGTCGATGACGCGGGTGGTGGACCAATAGACGAAGGCCAGCACCAGCACCGACGAAAGCGCCGCCAGCATGAAATGCAGGGCGACAAAGCGGGCGGTGGTGCTGCGCCAGATCACCGGCTAGCCGTCGGGCGAGATCATGTAGCCCGAGCCGCGCACGGTGCGGATCAAGGGGCGTTCGCCGTCGGGATCGACTTTTTTGCGCAGGCGGCTGATATGCACGTCGATGACGTTGGTCTGCGGGTCGAAATGGTATTCCCACATGCCTTCCAGCATCATCGTCCGGGTGACGACGCGGCCCTTGCGGCGCAGCAGGTATTCGAGCATCTGGTATTCGCGCGGCAACAGGTCGATGCTGCGTTCGCCGCGGCGGGCCGAGCGGGCGATCAGGTCAAGTTCGAGATCGGCGCAGTTCAGCTGGGTTTCTTCGTGGGCGATCGTCGGGCGACGCAGCAGGGTCTCGACGCGGGCGTTCAGCTCGGCAAACGAAAACGGCTTGATCAGGTAATCGTCGGCCCCGGCTTTAAGGCCGCGCACCCGCTCATCGACCGCGCTCATCGCCGTAAGCATCAGCACCGGGGTGGCGATACCGGCCGCGCGGAGCGACTTGAGGATGGAAAGGCCATCGAGTTCGGGCAGCATGCGGTCGAGGATGATGGCGTCAAAGCCGCTGCCGGTCGCAAGGAACAGGCCGTCGCGGCCATTGGGGCTGATCTCGACGGTGAAGCCAGCCTCGGTCAGACCCTTGTGCAGATAGGCCGAGGTTTGCGGATCGTCTTCGATGATGAGGATGCGGCGGTTCATGGGAGTATGCTCATACCCGGTCAACGTAGTTTCATCGGGCCAGGTTTCAAGATTTGTCGGGATCACGTGTAAGTTCCCGGTGAAGATGCCCGCAGGGCGCGTGCTCATTGCTCGCTTGCCGACAAGTAGCAAACCGGAACAGGAGCACGGGCCGACGGTGCAACCGGCGACCGCGCCGGTCAGGGCCAGGCTCGATGCGCCTGGACCAGGAATTCATCGGCGTCGATATGGCCGGGGGCCGGATCGGCGTTCCCGGATTCGCAAGCGGCAAGCATGGCCGGGTTATGACGACAAAACCGGAGCGCAAGCGCTTTGCCGCGCCAGCGATCGCAGTTTTGGCGCATCGGACGCCTGGTTCTATTTTTCGATCAGAGCCGCGAGTTGGTCGATGACCGTGCCCCAACCATCAAGAAAGCCCAGTTCGGCATGGCGTTTTTTGTCGGCTTCGTCCTTGTGGCGGACGAGGGCGGAATACTGCGTGCCGGCTGGCGCGTCGGCGAGGGTGATGATCGCGGTGATGAACGGATGTCGGGCGGGCCGCCAGCCACCGACCAGCGCGTTGGTGAAGACGATGCGCTGGCCCGCGACGATGTCGAGAAAACAGCCCTGGATATGGGGGCCGAATGGACCGCCTTCTTCGCTGATTTCGGTTTCAAAAGCGCCGCCGGGATGCAGGTCCATGGCAACAACCTTGCATTTTGCCGGGGCAGGCACCCACCAGCGGGCAAATATTTCGCGGTTGGCCCATGCATTCCACACCGTGGTGCGGGGCGCTTTGATCAGGCGGGTGATCGTCAGGTCCAAGGCTGGGTTCACGGGCATGTTCACGATAACGCATCCCATTTGGTATGACGGTAGGCTCGCGCCATTGGAACCTTACCCGGCGGTTTTGGGCAAGCGAATTCGGCCCTGAGTGATGGCTATGCCGCAAAGGATCAGGGTGAGGGCGAGCAGGAAGGAGCCGGGCAGGGTTTCACCCAGAAAGAGCATGCCGAAAAGCACGGCCCAGAGCGGAACTTGATAGTTCACCAGGGTCAGGAATGTCGGCCCGGCGGATTTGATGATCGCCACAAGGATCAGGGTGGCCAACGCGGTTGGCAGGACGGCGAGATAGATCATGCCGAGCACGGCACTGGTGGCGGGTG
>JAYTCN010000338.1:0-3551 GCA_043736475.1 Paracoccaceae bacterium | reverse complement strand
TGCCGTGCAGCGCGTCCATCATCTGATTGCAGATTTCCAGCGTGGTCATGGTATTACATCCTTCCTGGCTGCATGGGTTTGCGGTGTTCTGAACCTAGAATCGCGCATTTCCCGGAACCGCGCTGTTCCTTGCGGAACGCTGGACGCTTGATCGTGGCCCTGAGGCGCATTAGCCTGTCAGCTTGGGGCCCGACGGCGAAGGGAGACACCGTGACACCCGCTGAACCCGCCGGCACCCAGCGCGATATCGTGCAAGCCCTGACACGCGCGGCGCTGTTTTCCGGGGTCGATGCCGCGACCATCGTGGCATTGGCGGCAACGGCGACGCGCCGGGTCTGGGCCAGCGGAATCGTCCTGTTTCAACGCGGCGATGCCGGTGACTATCTGTTGGCACTTACGTCGGGGCGGGTGCGGCTGTCGGTTTCGACGCCGGGTGGCAAGGAACTGGTGCTGCGCCACATGGGCCCGGGCGAGGTGGTGGGTGAATTTGCGCTGATTGACGGGCAACCGCGGTCTGCCGATGCGACGGTGGTCGAACCAAGCTCGGGTGTTGTCTTGCAGCGCGAAAAGTTCCTGCGGGTTGCAAACAGCTTTCCGCAGCTGGGCCTGGCGCTGGCGCGGCATCTTTGCCAGCAATTGCGCAGCACGAATTACCAGATGGAATCCATCGCGCTGTACGACCTGAAAGCCCGGGTCGCCCGGTTTTTGCTGTTCGCCTTGCGTGAGCAGCATGGCGCGACGGTGCCGGACCGGGCAGCCCTGCGACTGGTGTTGAACCAGGGCGAATTGGCTGCCGTCCTCGGGGCAAGCCGGCCAAAGGTCAATCAGGTGCTGCAAGCCATGCTGGCCGACGGCACGCTTGCGCGTGACGGGGTCACGTTCACCTGTGATGTCTTGCGGCTGGAGGACTTCGCCGATGCGCCCGAGGCGGGCGGCTTGCTGTGACCGCCTGCGGTTGAGCGGCGCCGTTGCGGGCGGAGCGGGGCGGCGTCAGGTGGGGACTTTGTTGATGCGTTGCCCGGTATCCCAATCCGGCGGCGGGCCGTTGTGAGCGTAGTCGCGGCATTTGGCCAGAAATCGCGTCGCGGGCCCGTCGCCGGGATCGTTCCGGGCAAGGGTCGCAAACAGCTCTGCGGCCTCATCGAACCGCGCCGCGCGAAAAGCGGCAAGGGCGGTGCGGTAGGTCGGCAAGCTGGCCAGTTTCGCGTCGAATGCGGCGCTGTCGTCACCGTCAAACACCTCGCAGACCGTGACGATCTGATCCTTGCCCTGCACCCGCAGCAGATCCAGTTCGCGGATGGCAAACCGCCCCGGTTCGGCCAGGCTGTCCAGAAAATCGCGGCTGGCAGCGATGCGGATGCCATAGAGTCCGGTCAGATTTTCGATGCGGCTGGCAAGGTTCACGGCATCCGAAACCACATTGGCCGTCCGGCGGTCCTCATGGCCCAGAATGCCAAGGGTGACCGGCCCGCGATGCAGGCCAATGCCGGTTTCAATGACCGGGCGGCTGCGCGACAGACGGGTCTGGTTGAAGCGCGCAACGGCCTGCTGCACCGCGATGGCCGCCTGCAGGGCCGAGTCCGGTGTGCCGGGAAACAGTGCCATGATCCCGTCCCCGGTATAATTGTTCAGGAACCCGCCGTGATCATAGATCGCGGGCGAGATCGCGGCGAAATAGTCCACCAGCAGGTCAAAGCCTTCGTCCGGCGGCAGACGTTCGGTCATTCCGCTGAACTTGCGGATATCGGTGAACATCACGGTCATGTCGTGCCGGGCATTGTCGCCAAGTTCGATGTCGATGATCCGGTCGCGTTTCAGAAACTGCAGGAATTCGACCGGAACAAAGCGTTCATAGGCCCGGTTCATCCGCGACAGTTCGGCATGTGAGCGCACCCGGGCCAGAAGCTCCTCCTTGACAAAGGGCTTGGCGATATGGTCGTTCGCCCCGGCATCGAAGGCCTGCGTCAGGTCTTTGGCCCGGTTCCTGGCTGTCAACATGATCACCGGCAGTTTCGCCGCTGACCGGGTCTCGCGGATTTTCGCGCAGACCTCGTAGCCCGACATGTGCGGCATCATCAGATCCAGCAGCACGACATCCGGCTGCCGTCCATGCTGCAAAAGCTCAAGCGCCTCGGGACCGGAAGAGGCCGCGACCACAAGGTAGCCCGCAAGTCCCAGATGGTTTTCCAGAACCTGACGGTTCGCCGCATCGTCGTCGACGATCAGGACCACGCCGTTTCGGTCGGGATCGGCGACTTGAAACGACCGTTCAGCCGGTTGCGCGGCTTGCGGTGCGGCAAAGGTCTGCGTCAAAGCGGGGCTCCGGTCAACCGGGCTGGCGCGGGATGCTGGCGGGGCCGCGCTTGCCGCCAGATCAAAGACAAACCGCGCGCCGCCACCGTTGCCGTCCTCGACCCGGATCAGACCGCCATGCAGGCTGACAAGGTGCTGCACAATGGCCAGCCCAAGCCCCGCACCGCCCTGAATGCGCGACAGCGAGGCATCAAGTTGTTCAAAGGACTGGAATATCCGGCTGCGATCAACCGCGGCGATGCCGGGGCCAGCGTCTTGCACCACAACCTCGACCCTTCCATCAACTGCCTGCGCTGCAATCGTCACCGGACCGCCGGGGGCAAATTTGATCGCATTGTCCAGAAGGTTCAGAAAGATCTGCAGCAGCCGGTCCTCGTCGGCCAGCACGGTAAGAGCTTCGGATATGGTGATCTCGATTGTCACCCCGGCACCCCGCGCCTTGCCATCGAGAAGCGAGGCGGCATGGGCCGCCACCGCCCGCAAATCAACCGGAACCGCACGCAGTTCAATGCCGCCGACGCGCAGGCCCGCGAGATCCAGAATATCGCTGACCAGATGCTCCAGCCGCCGGCCAGACTCGACGACCATGTTCAGCGACTCGATTGCCGCTTTCGGCAAGGGGCCCTTGGCGCCCTCAGCCAAAGATTCGGCAAGCCCGATGATCCCGTTCAAAGGTGTACGCAGTTCGTGACTGGTATTGGCCAGAAATTCATCCTTCAGGCGCGACAGCCGCTCCAGTTCTTCGCCGGCGTGGCGTTCAAGCCGCAGCGCCTCACTCTGGCGGGCGTAAAGCCGCGCATTGACCAGCGAAATCGCCGCCAGCCCGACCAGCGTTTCCAGAACATCGCGCCGGTCCGAGGTAAAGACCAGCGGCGACAGAGTGTTTTCGACATGCAGGATGGCCTCGACCACGCCAAGCCGCATGACCGGCAGACACATCACCGACCGGCTCGCCCGCCCGGCAAAATAGCGCGAGGCCGAAAACTCGCCCGGCAGCGCCGCGTCGTCGATCAGAACCGCGCGGCCGTTGGCGGCGACGGCTCCGATGATCGTCACCGGGTAGTCTGCCGCGTCCAGATCGGCAATCGGACGCGGCGGCGCATAGTCGACAATGCTCAACCGGCCAGCGTCGATCTTGCCTTCGGCGACCAGCTGCGGCTTGCCATCCTGCATCAGATACAGCGCCCCGCGGTCGGCACCGGCATTCGTCAACGCCAGCGTCAGGAGCTGTTGAACAA
>JAYTCN010000337.1:0-3566 GCA_043736475.1 Paracoccaceae bacterium | reverse complement strand
ATCCCGGCGAATTCGATCATCAGGCCGTTGGCCCAATCCAGCGCGTGTTGCAGGTCGGGGGTCAGGGGCGCATCCGGCAGGCGGTCGATCAGGGACTTTAGCACGGTCAGATCAACGGTCTGGATCGCGGCATACAGCATCGGCGCGTGCACCACGGTGCCCGGCGGATCGATCCAGACCGCTGCAAGCCGGTGCAGCAGGCGACAGGCGGCGCGGTGCAGGTCCAGCGGCCCGCCACATTCCACCGCAACCCGCACCGCACTGAAGCCAAGGTCGCGGGCGGCGTCGGTTCGGGGCAGGGCCGGCTGTCCGATCAACCGGGTCAGCACGGCCAGGTGAGTGGATTTGCGGGCGGGATGCCGGGTTACGTCCTCGGTTGTCAAATACCAGCGCAACAGGTTGAGGCTGTCATCGGACATATCCGGCGCGATGTCCTGCCAGATCAGGGCGAAAGCGGCGGCGACCGGGACGTCAAGCTCGGCCTCCAGCAGACGCCCCAGAATCGTGCCGTGGTCGGCACCGGACGCGCCAAATGCCGCGGCGACCGGCGCCGGATCACCGGCCCAGAGGGCAACGAACATCGGGTCGAGGTCTGTGTCCAACTGCGCCTGTTCCATCGGGGTGGCATCCATAGCACGGGTGCCAAGGCATTGTCACCGCTGCACACCTTGCCGGCAGCCGCGGCTGGTGCGCCTATTTGGTCCCAAGCCGGCCGCAAAGCTGCTATAGCGATCTGGAACAGTGGTTTTCGTTGCTCCGGCCGCTGCCCGGGGCTAAGCGAAACCGGGCAGGCAGAATCAGAACGAGGCAATCGGTGGCCGAAATCACGACGATAGGGTTCATCATTCCGAGCCTCACGTCCGGTGGCGCGGAGCGTGTCGTGGCGGTGTTGGCCGAGGCCCTGACCGCCGATTTCGCCGTTCATGTGCTGGTGCAGAAGGGGGCAGCGCAGCACTATGCGGTGAAAGGGGTCACGGTCCATGAGGTGGACTTTACCGCCGGGGCGATCCTGGCAGCAGTCGGGCAGCTGAAGCTGGACCTGCTGCTTGACCATTACCATTGGGATCAGGCCCATGTCCGCGTGATGGCCGAGGTTGCCGACGCCGGTGTGCCGGTGGTCCTGACCGAACACAACGCATTCCACTATCCGCTGTTCCAATGGGCGCGCGACGCAAAGCCCGGCTATGAAGCGTGGTTCGAGGACCGTTATGCATTCTACCGGAAATTTGCCGCCGTCACGGTGTTGAACGAGGACGCCTTCCGGTTCTTTTCCAAGCGACTGGACAATGTCCGCAAAGTGCCGAACCCGGCGCCACTGCTGGCCTCGCGGCGGGCGGACCTGACCTCGCGCCGGATCCTGACCGTTTCACATTTCCGCAAGGCGGCCAAGCGGCTGGACCTGATGTATCAGGTGTTCGCCAAGGTCAGGTCGCGGACGGCGGATGCCAGCCTGACGGTATTGGGCGACTATGACTGGGTGCAGGACCACTATTGCCGGCAGGCGGCAGGGCTGGGGGATGCGACGGTCGAAACGCCGGGTCGGACGCAACTGGTCGACCGCTATTTCGACCGGTCCGCGCTGTTTGCCCTGACCTCGGAGATTGAGGGCCAGCCGATGGTTCTGCTGGAAGCGGCGTTGCATGGCATCCCGCAGGTCGCCTTTGACCTGCCCGGCCTGCAGGATCAGGTCATCCATGGCGAAACCGGGCTGTTGGTGCCCTTTGGCGATACCGATGCCTTTGCCGATGCCGTGGCCGGGCTGATCGCGGACGAAAAACGGCTGGGCGACATGGGGGCCGCCGGAAAGGCGCTGATGTCGCGCGAGTTTTCAATTGCGCGGGTGGCGGGCATCTGGCGTGACCTGATCGCGGAGATTGCCGCCATGGGCCGCATCACCTCGACCAGGACGAAGCTGCCAAAGGCGCTGGCCAGGTGCGATGCCTTGTGGCAGTTGCATTGGCAGCAGGTGGCGCGCCATGATGATGCCAGTCTTGTTCCCAAGATCAGCTTTCTGGTGCCGGTCTTTGGCACGGAAGAAGTGCTTGGGCGCTGCCTGAGAAGCATTCAGACGCAGACCTTGCGCAATTTTGAATGCATCATCGTCGACGATGCCTCGCCGGGGGATGTGCATCAGGTCGTCAAGGATACCGTCGGCGGCGATGCAAGGTTCCGGATCGTCGAGCATTCGCGCAACCGCGGGCTTTATCAGGCCCGCAGTACGGCAGCCGAGGCGGCAAGGGGCCTGTATTTCGCGCATGTCGACAGCGACGACTACATCCACCCGCAATTCGCCGAGATCATGTTTGGCGAAGCGATCACCACCGGCAGCGAGATCGTGGAATGCCAGGCGGTGGAACTGGGCGAGGATGGCAGGCCGATCCGGTTCAATGAAATCCGGCAGGAAGGCCCGGTCGATGGCGATCAGGCGGCGCGGGCGTTTTTCAACAATTCGCTGCGCAATGTGGTGTGGAACAAGATCTATGGGCGCGACCTGTGGCGGCGGGTGCCGGTCCATGGCGAGATCGACGTCGGTCTGACGATCTGTGAGGATGTGCTGCGCAACAGCTTGCTTTTCCCGGAATGCCGCCGCTATTCCTCGGTTCAGGATTGCCTGTATTATTATTGCAGGCGGCCGACTTCGGTGGTGAAGGGCGGCGATCTTGCCCGGCTGATGGCCAAGCTGAAGGATGTCGACTTCAGCTATTCAACCGCCAAATCGCGCCAGAGCACGCCCGAACACGCGGTGAACTGGCGCAAGCTGGATGATCGGCGTATCGAGGATGTCGAGTGGTACATCGCGGAATATCTGGACCGGCACTGCGATGCCGAAGTTCAGGCGGAACTGCGGCGGATGGGCGACAAGATCGACCCGATGGTTGGCATAGCGCTGGCGCTGGTCAGGACCCGTGCCGGCGTGAAAGCGGATCACGCCCGTATGGCAAAGGCGTGGACCCACGAACGAAATCGCGCCGATCGCCTGGAAATAAAACTGGGCGAGCTGCGCCAAATGATCGAGAAGTGAGACGAAGAACATGCGGGAACGTGCAGGACTTCTAAATCTGGTCGCCGAACTGCGCGGGCGTCTGGACGAACTTGAACAACTGGTGCGCACGGCGCCGAACCATTCGATCATCGCGCCCGTCAGCTATGATGAGGACGGCGTCGTCGCGGTAACCCCATCGGATTACATACTATTCCGCGCGATGGGTCTGGACGGGCCCAAGACGGTGCTGTCGTATGAGCCTTACCCTGCGTTCGTGCAATTCGGCTCGCCGGATGCGGCGGCCACGGTCGAGGTTTCGTCGTTCGAGTTGTCCGATCTGCACCGCACCGGGACCGGGCCGGCTTTCGGCCTGCGTCTGGTGCCGCAAACCACCGAGGCCCAGGCGTGGTTTACCTATGAACTGCTGATGAACAGCGCAAATGCGACTGTGTTTGAGTGGCTTGAATGGGTTATCAAACTGTCGTTCGACCAGCCGATGCAAAGTTTTGTCCAGTTCATCATTGAAGGCGACGACTATTCGGAACGGGTCGATGTCGGCATTTCTGCAATCAGTGATTTTGCC
>JAYTCN010000336.1:0-8372 GCA_043736475.1 Paracoccaceae bacterium | reverse complement strand
GAAAGGCGTGGGGGTGTTTTTCATCAGCCAGAACCCCGACGACGTGCCGCAGGATATTCTGGGCCAATTGGGCAACCGGGTGCAGCATGCCTTGCGGGCGTTCACGCCGCGCGACCAGAAGGCGTTGAAAATGGCGGCGGAAACCTTCCGGCCCAATCCGGCGTTCGAGACCGAGACGGCGATCCGCGAGGTCGGCACCGGCGAGGCGGTGGTGTCGCTGCTCGAAGCCAAGTCGGTGCCGTCGATGGTGCAGCGGACACTGATCCGGCCGCCGTCGAGCCAGATGGGGCCGATCACGGTCGAGGAGCGGGCTGCGATCATGGCGGCCTCGCCGGTGGGGGCGACCTATGACACGACGGTCGACCGGGAATCGGCGTTCGAGATGCTGGCGAAAAAAGCGCAGGCTGCTGCTCCGGCTGCGGCAGAGGTCAATTCGGGCCAGCGTTATGAGCCGGATTTGGCAAAACCGAAGGCCAGACCGCGGGGCGATTCGATTGGTACGGCATTCGCAAAATCCTTTGCCCGCGCTATCGGCAGCCGGGCCGGGCAACAGGTGGTACGGGGTGTACTGGGCGGGTTGTTCGGGAAAAGGTGAGGGCATCGCCCCGCCGAGCCGCCTCATCCGGCGCATTCGCGCCACCTTCTCCACAAGTGGAGAAGGGGAGTTTCAGCCCATCTTCCTGAGCCTTAGCCGTGTCAGGCGGTTGCGCTCTTTTTCCAGCACTTCAAAACGAAAGCCGTGGAAGGTGAAAACCTGACCGAGGTTGGGGATGGTCTGGGCCTCGTGGATGACCAGACCGGCCACAGTGTTCGCCTCTTCATCGGGCAGGTCCCAATCGCAGGCGCGATTGAGGTCGCGGATGGTCATGGTGCCTTCAACGTCGACGGAACCATCGGCGGTACGCTCGACGTTTTGTTCTTCAACATCGTGTTCATCGGCGATTTCACCGACGATTTCTTCAAGAATATCCTCGAGGGTGATCAGCCCCTGCAGCGAGCCGTATTCGTCGACCACCAAGGCGAAATGCGATTTGCGTTTGAGAAATTCGCGCATCTGGTCGTCAAGCGAAGTCGAATTGGGAATGAAATAGGGCGGCATGACCACGTCCATGATCTTGAACGATGTCAGGTTGTTCAGCCCGCCTTTGCTGCCGCGCAGCAGCTTGTCGACGGCACGCAGCAAATCCTTGGCGTGAATCACGCCGACGATGTTGTCGGGGTCGCCTTTGAAAACCGGCAAGCGCGTGTACGATGATTTCAGGCATTGCGACAGGATCATGTGGGGTTCGGAATCGGCATCAACCATTTCGATGCTCGAGCGGTGCAGCATGATCTCTTCGACCTCGCGGTGGCGCAGGTCCAGCGCGCCGAGCAGGCGGTCGCGGTCGGCTTTTTCGACGCTGCCTTCGGAATGATGCAGCGAAATGGTGCCGGCGATTTCGTCGTGTGCCGCCATGATGTTGGCATCGGGGTCGGTCTTGACCCCCAGAAGGCCGAGCAGAATGCGGACGACAAAACGCACGAGGCTGACGATCGGTGCCAGAATCTTGACGCAGACGCTGACGAACGGTGCCAGCCGGATCGCGGCCCGTTCGGCATTGGTGATCGCGTAGGTCTTTGGCATAACCTCACAGAATACAACAATCAAAACCGTCATGATAGCTGTGGCGACCAAGACGCTGCTTTGTTCGCCGCTGATGCTGGTCAGCAAGCTGGTGGCCAGCGCCGAGGCAAGAATGTTGACGACGTTGTTGCCAAACAACACCGAGCCGATCATCCGCTCGCGGTCGTCGATCAGGTCCAATGCGGTTTGTGCGCGGGCTGATCCACGGTCGGCGATGGCGTGCAGCTTGGCCTTGCTGGCGGCGGTCAGGGCGGTTTCAGCGCCGGAAAAAAATGCCGAGACGGCCAGCAGGGCGACGATACCAATCACGATGCCCCAAATGCTCCAGTTGATGGAGGTCAGGGCATCAAGAACGCTTTGCATTTCAGGGGCTCATTTTTAGCTGGGAAATGTCGCCGTGTATGCGGCTTTTCGCGGGAATAGACAAGTTTCACGCCAATGGGTGCTTCTTCAGCACCAGGTCGCGCAGGCGTTCGTCGATGACGTGGGTGTAGATTTCGGTGGTCGCCACGTCGGCATGGCCAAGCAGCGTCTGGATCACCCGCAAGTCGGCACCATGCGCCAGGAGGTGGGTGGCGAAGGCGTGGCGGAGCGTGTGCGGTGAAACAATCGAGGCGACGATCCCGGCGCCAACAGCCAGATCTTTCACGATCAGGAAGAAACGTTCGCGGGTCAAATGTCCGCGCTTGCCGACCGAGGGGAAAAGGAAAATGGACGATTTTTGGCCGTTGGCGCCCGAAAGATTTTCGTCGCGGTCGCGCAGTTTCAGCCAGATGGCCAAAGCGTTTTTTGCCGGGGCCGACAGGGGGACCATGCGTTCGCGCCCGCCCTTGCCTTTGACCAGCAGCATGTCAGGACCGCCGCGAACGGCGGATACCGGCAGGGCGACCAGCTCGGTTACCCGCATGCCGGTGGCGTAAAGCAGTTCCATCATGCAGGTGTTGCGGATGCGGCTCTTGACCGATGTGCCAAATGTTCGGGCGCTGTTCAACAACGCATCAACCTGCGGTTCGGTCAGGGTCTGCGGCAGCCTTCGGGCCTTGCGCGGACCGCTGAGCCGGGTGGCCGGATCGCGCGATATCCAGCGTTCTTCGGTGGCGAAGCGATAAATCTGGCGAATTGCCGACAGCCGCCGGGCCCGGGTCGCGGGCGACAGACCGGCGGTTTCCAAATCGGCGAGATAGCCGGTGATGTCGGCCTGAACCGCGGTTGCAAAGTTTTTTCCATCCCGGGCGAGCCAGAGCGAAAACTGCCCGAGATCGCGGTGATAGGCCGCGACGGTATTGTCGGCCGCTCCCCGCTCGGCCATGATGGAGTCAAGAAAAGTGGCAAGCCATTTTGCCGCGTCCATCAAAATCCGCCCGGTCCGGAAAGCAGGGTTTCAACGGCAATCCTTCGGGCATGTTTGTCGAGTCCGGCCTGCGACAGGACATGCAATGCCGCCGTCAGTTCGCGCGGGTCTTGCGACGATTCGGCAAGTTTGGCCAAGGCGCCGAGTATCGCTTCACCGGTTCCGCCCTCGGCAAGCGTCGCCAACAGCGCCAGACCGTGTTCCGAAATGTCGCCCGGGTCGGAAAAGGCGGCGACGATGGCGGATTGGAAGGGATCGGAGGCAACAGTGCCGGCATCGGTCGGCTGCGAGTCAAGAATTTGCAACAGGAGCAGCGCGTTGGCGGCAGCTTTTTTCGGCAGCCAGGATCTGGCCGTCGCGGCATCACCGGTCAACAGCATTGCGTTGAAGATGGCCTGGCTGTCATCGCCAGGCTGGAGGCGCGACAGGGCAACCGCATATTCCTCGGCTATGGCCACCGAAAGCGCCAGCCCGGTTGCCGTGTCGTTGAGTTTTTCGAAAGCGTTGGCGATGCGCTGCCGGTCACCGAGGGCAAGGGCCTGATCAAGATTTTGCGCGGCCGCCGCGCGATCCCAGACGCCGCCCGATGCGCCAGGTTTTCCAGCCCGGTAAGCGGCGAACAATTGCGTGTGACTGATCGCGCCGGTGCGCACCAGTTTTTCGGCGGCCTCGATGCGGATGCGCATGGGTGTGTCGCGCACCAGATCGACCTGGAGGAAAGCGGCGGGAAGATTTTCGGCAGGCCTTGGCAGCGCGAGCGCTTCGCGGATAACGAAATCGAACGACGAAAGATTTGCCGGCAGTGCGGGTTCGTGGCCATCATCAAATAATTGCGGATCGAGGAACATCGTCAGCAACTCGCCCTGATCCTGCGGGATGGCTCCGATCGCGATTCCCAATGACAAGGTGAGTGCGGCAGCAGTCCAGTCGCTGGCGCGCGCCAGACAGAAAACCCGGATCGGCAGCGTTGGAGCCAGATTGGGGGTTTCGGCGAATTTGGCGCAAACCGGATCGGCCCGCCCGGTGAGCAGGCCAATATCGACCATCCGCCGGTAGCTGGCCTGATCGGTGACTCCGGCAAGGTTCAGCAGGGCCTCGGCTTCATCAAGGGCGCCGATATCAAGCAATCGGTCAATGCGCGCCAGAAGCAAGTTCCTGACCCCAGGTTGGGCATCGGGAGAATTGGTGCTGGCCAGCAGGATTTGCCGGAACAGTTTGCGCGTCGCCGGAACGCCGCCCTGCGGGTGCGCCGATATCAGGCCAACGATCAGGTCCTTGTTTGAACTGCCCCACAGATCGGCCGGCAGACCGGATACCTGCGGCGGGATTAGGCCCAGGCTGTCGCGGTCAATATCGCTGAGCGACGAGGCGGTGATCGAGGCCGCAAGATCGCCCGGACCGGTGTTTTTCACCGGTTCGAGCAGCACCGGGTTGCGGACGCTTTCCGACAACCACGGGATGGCGCTGCGCGGCTCTGCCGCCCAGGACGCGGCGCCCAGGGCCAGAACAGCAAAACTTGTCAAAGCAAAGAGCTTAGCCATTCGTGGGTTCAACCGGAATTACGATGTCGCGCGTCGGTGCCGGCAGATCGAAAAACACGGCATAGCCAACAAGGATCAAGGCGGCCAACGCGACCAGAAAGAGCAATAGTTTGAACAATCTGCCCATCGTTGCCTGCTCCTTTTCGCCCCGCTGCCTGTCGGGAATCATTCTCGGGCCTTGCGCCGGAACCATGCCGTGCTATCACCGCAAGGCTTTGGCTAGGGACGCTATGCAGGCGGATTTTTCGGCTTCTTGCATAACGCCCTGGCCGCAAGCTAACGCGAAAAGGTATTTGCTTCAATTGCTGGCTGAGGAAGATTTGGTGTCTGCTGAAACCTTGCACAAACCGGCGGGATTGCGCCTGAACCGCAGCATCGTGCTGGTCGGTTTGATGGGGGCTGGCAAATCGAGCGTCGGCAAGCGGCTGGCGGCGATGTTGCAGGTGCCGTTCATCGACAGCGACCATGAAATCGAGACGGCGGCAAATATGCCGATCAGCGAAATCTTCAGCCGTTTTGGCGAGCAGTATTTTCGCGACGGCGAGCAGCGGGTGATCGCCCGGCTGGTGAGCGGCGCGCCCTGCGTGCTGGCCACCGGCGGCGGTGCGTTCGTGTCAGGGCTGAACCGGAGCGTCATCGCCCGGCACGCCGTTTCGGCCTGGTTGAAGGCGGACGTCGATACCCTGTTTGACCGGGTGAAAAACAAACCGGGCCGGCCGCTGTTGCAGACCAGCGACCCCAAGGCCGTGCTGGAGCGGTTGTCGTCGGAGCGGGCGGACAGTTATGCCAAAGCCGATGTCACCATCGAAAGCACCGCCGGGATCGCGCAGGAGGTGATGGCCACCCGGATCATTGCCGCCATTTTGGCGCGCGAGCAAGCGACGGACCGGGTGCCGCCGACGTTGTCGGAGGTGGCACCGTGACGGTTGAGACTTTGCATGTCGAGCTTGGTTCGCGCGGCTATGACATCAAGATCGGTCCGGGATTGCTGGCACAAGCGGGGGCCTTGGTTGCGCCGTTGTTGCGACGAAAACGCGTGACGATTCTGACCGACGCGACGGTCGGTTCCTTGCATTTGGCGGCCCTGCGCGCCGGATTGCTGGCGCAAGGCATCGGGTCGGAAGCCTTGGCATTGCCTGCAGGCGAAAAGACCAAGGGCTGGGCCGGGCTCGAAACCGCCGTCGAATGGCTGATCGTTCAGAAAGTGGAGCGCGACGATCTGGTCGTGGCCCTGGGCGGCGGCGTTATCGGTGATCTGGCCGGGTTCGCCGCCGCGGTGTTGCGGCGCGGCGTCGGGTTTGTGCAGGTGCCGACCTCGCTTTTGGCGCAGGTCGATTCGTCGGTTGGCGGCAAGACCGGAATCAATTCGCCGCTGGGCAAGAACCTGATCGGGGCGTTTCACCAGCCAAGGCTGGTTCTGGCGGATGTGGATGTGCTGGCCACGTTGCCGGAGCGCGAGTTTCTGTCGGGTTATGGCGAAGTGCTGAAATACGGCTTGCTGGGCGATGCCGGTTTTTTCGACTGGCTGGCGGTCAACGGACCGCTGATTGCCGCGGGCGATCGCGCCGCACGGATCAGCGCCATCCGGCGATCATGCGAAATGAAGGCACAGATTGTCGCCCGCGACGAGACCGAACAGGGCGAGCGGGCGCTGCTCAACCTGGGTCACACATTCGGCCATGCCCTGGAAGCGGCGACCGGGTTTTCGCAGCGGCTGCTGCACGGCGAAGGCGTGGCGATTGGCTGCGTTCTGGCGTTCGAGTTGTCGCAAAAGCTGGGCCTGTGCGCGCCGGAAGCAGCGAGTCGGTTGCGCGCGCATTTGGGCCGGATGGGGATGAAAAAGGATCTGGCCGACATTCCGGGCGATTTGCCGGATGCCGATGGTCTGATTGGCTTGATGGGGCAGGACAAGAAGATGCGCGACGGGCAGCCGACGTTCATTCTGGCCCGCGGAATCGGCGCGGCGTTTGTGGCACGGGGCGTGGATCTGGAGGTCGTCCGCGGCTTGCTGGCGGAGAAGTTGGCGCGGCAAGGTTAGGGCAGCGCACGGTGGGTTAACCAGACCTTAACCCTTGTGGCGGATAGTGCGGGAAAGTTGTTCCGGGCGCTTTTTCCGGAACTGCCGGACATTTGAGTACCGGCTGACCCCCACCCCATCAATTCCATAGGTTCTCATGCTCGACATTGGTCTGTCTGTTAGACTGTCTTCGCGCCGCGTGGCGGTATCCTCTTTTGCCAGGGTGCAGGCGATTCTTGGCAGCCGCGACGGTTTTGCCATCAGCTTCATCGACCGGCAGATGCGCATCCAGTCGGTTGCGACGCCGGGGCTGAATTTCACCGGTGATCCGGCGAGCAAACTGACGAAATTCGGCAGCGATTCCTATGCCTATGATTCGGTCAAAGGGTTGAATATTTCGGCAGCGCGCAGCTTTGGCACTGCCCTGGCGACCGCTCTTTTTCCTTATAATCCGGTAGCTTGTCACGTGTATGCCAGATTTTGGCTGAATTCCGCCGATACGCTCGAGCAGCGGCATCTGGTGCAGGTGCAACTGACGGGCAGTAATCGTTTTGCGTTCTACACGACGTCGGGTGCCGACTTTCGCTTTGTTACCGGCAATGGCACGACGACCGATACCGACCTGTCCACACAGGCGCTGGCTGGCGCGGTGGAGCGGCAGGTATTTTTCGGGGCCGATGTCAATGGCAAGACCTTTGTCAACAACGGCGGCATTGTTGCCAACGAGGCGACGGTTCTGGCGGCGGCGACGCCGACGCATATCGGAATCGGGTCGTACAACAATCAGGCGTTCCGGGTGCTGGACGGGCATCTGGCCGAGATCGTGGTGATTTGTGAAAAGCTGACCCGCGAAGGGCGGCTGGTGCTGGACCCGGTGAAAAAAGTTTACGGCGCGGAAGGCGACAGCCATACGTTCAATGTGTCGTTCGGGTTGACCGAGGCGCAGTTCTATCCGGCGCTGGTGACGGCGGCTTTGGGGACGAAGTTCACCCGGCGCAATGCCGGGGCCAGCGGCGATTCAAGCGCCGAGATGGTCGGCCAGCTGGCGGCGTTTTTGACCGGCGGCGCGCCGGATGTGGCCTCGATCTATGCCGGGTCGAACGACAATGCGATGACGGTTCTGGCGTCACCGGCGCCGACAACAACCGTCTTTGCGGTTTCAGACCCCGGATTTTTGGGTGTTGGTGCGTGGATCAGCCATAGCGGCAATGTGCGGCAGATTTCGGCGATTGCCGGGGCGAATGTGACGTTGGTTTCGGCTTTGCCCGCCGCACCTGCCAGCGGCGCGTCGATTGTGATCGAGACGCAAAAGAATATCGAGCATTGGGTTAATGCCGTGAAAACAGCGGGTTGCAGCAAGGTGGTGGTGATCGGGTCGCATTATCTGAATTTTGCATCGTCCGGCGATACGACCACGGTGCAGCAAAGCCTGCGCGCGGCGATGCGGGTGAAGCAGCAGGCCGCGGCGGTGGCGGCGGGGGCGGTTTATGTCGATACCTATGCGGCGATGCGGCAGGTGATTTTGAGTGGCGCGGTGGTTCAAGGCAGCGATTTGACGTGGCATGTTGCCGTTGGCGATACCCATTTGAACGTGGCCGGTGAGGCGGTTCTGGCGGCGGCGGTGACCGCGGCGATTGTGGCGCAGGGCTGGGGCCTGTGAGGGGAGGTCGGGTGGTGCGCGTGAATGCGCGCCCTGCGGACCGCATTCCACGACTGGAGCGGGTGAAGGGAATCGAACCCTCGTATTCAGCTTGGGAAGCTGCTGGCGCAGTGAGAATGCAAGTTTTTTCAATAATTGAGTAGTGACTTATCCGGCATGCGGAACGGGTACTGAATGGA
>JAYTCN010000335.1:0-3602 GCA_043736475.1 Paracoccaceae bacterium | reverse complement strand
AGCGACGGGCGTGGTCGAAATGGCCGGGCCATTTCTGGACACTGAGGGCAAGATGATGGGATCATTGATCATTTTATCGGTCGATTCTGTTCAGGCGGCGCAGGACTGGGCGGCGGGCGACCCCTATGGCAAGGCCGGGCTGTTTGGCGAAGTGGTGATCCGCCCATGGAACAAGGTGATCGGCTGATGGCGTTTTGGCTGTTCAAATCGGAACCGAATGCAATCAGTTTCCAGAGCCTGCTTGACAAGCTGCCGGCGGATGAGGAGTGGCACGGCATCCGCAATTACGGCGCCCGCAACAATATGCGGCTGATGGTCGTGGGGGATCGCGGCTTTTTCTACCACTCCAACATCGGCAAGGAAGTGGTTGGAATTGTAGAGGTTACGCGCCTGTCGCAACAGGACAGCTCCACCGACGACCCGCGATGGGATTGCGTCTGTTTCCGGCCTGTCGTGTCGTTGAAGAAGGCGGTGACGCTGGAGGACTGCAAGCATCAGCCGGGGTTGGAGCAGATGATTCTGATCAACAATTCAAGGCTTTCGGTGCAGCCGGTGACGGCGGAGGAATGGCGGATCGTCTGCGCGATGGGCGGGCTTTAGCTCAACGGAGAGGAACGGCGCGATGGAAGTGGTCAATGTGTTGGCGGCGGCTGCCGGATCGTGGCTGTTCGGGGCGGTCTGGTATATGGCGCTGGCCAAACCATGGTTGGCGGCGACGGGTCTTGAGATGGGCGACGACGGGCGAATCAAGGGTGGCTCCAGCCCGATGCCATACGTCCTGTCAGCGATCTGCATGATTCTGGTCGCGGGCATGATGCGCCATGTCATGGCCATGTCGGGACTTACCACGGTTATTCAAGGGCTTATGACGGGATTTGGGGTTGGCGCGTTCTTTATTGCGCCGTGGACCATGATCAACAACGCCTATACGTTGCGGCCCTTCAAGCTGACGCTGATTGATGGCGGCTATGCGATCATCGGCTGTTCGATCATCGGGGTCATTCTGGCGCTGTTCTGAACGGAAAACAGGGGTCCCCTACCCCTAAGGGACCCCCATCCACCCCACGCGCTCCCTAGCACCACACGTGTTCGATAAAGGTCCCGGACATGATGTCCTATGAATTGACGCTAGCCCATTGCCGCGAGTCGGGCAAAGGGAAAGCCGGGACGATTTGAGGCAAAGCAGGCGGGGTGCAGAGGGGGCTGCCCAGCGTCCACATGTGGACAGTTTCAAAATTAACGGAATCTCAGCAATCCGTTAATTTTCGTTCACCAAATGTTCAAAGATATGTGCAGCGCCCGATTCGTGCTGGAAAGCGCCTCATAGTGCGGGCGTGTGAACACGAGAGAAACGACCAACCGAAGGCCAGCGCAAATTGGTGGGCACCACCCACTTTCGACTGAACGCAGTTTGCGATTTCCGCGAGGTGGATCAGTGCGTCTGATTGAAATAGACCTGATAGGCTGTCCTCAAAGCGGATTCAAACGCGCCCTCAATCCAGCCATGGGTGTAGCTGTTGTGTTCGCCTGCGAACAGGGCGTACCCACCCCATTCCGGTTGCAACATCGCCGAAAACAGTCGGGTCTTTTGCATCGGCGCAAAATAGGCAAAGGCCGAGCCTCCCGAGAACACGTCCCCAGACCAGACCTGAGAGGTGCCGACCTCGACATTCGACTGGACCACATCGGCGCCAAATATCGTCGACAGGTTGTCGATGGCAAGGGCGACACTGGCCTCGACCGGCATGGCACCGGTCTCGGTCGCATCCTGCTGGAAGGTATAGCTTGCCATGATGACGCCCCGATTTTGGCCATTGGCAAACTGGGCCGAGGTGGCAACCGGGAACATCGTGTAGCGAATGGGCAGGTCCGTCACCATGCCCCCGTCTGTTCCCTGGCCAAGAGCAGAGAAATAGCTCTGCCACCATCTGGTCTTGAACTGGAGGAGAATCTTGGTGACCTCAACATAGCGCAACTCGCGAATGGCGTTAGACTTTGCGACGGAAAATGGCGTTCCCGTCTTCAGCAGGCGCATCGTTGTGAACGGAACGGCGAAGATGACATAGTCGCCCCAGGCCGTCAGGGTCTGCCCGCCCTTGGTCTGGTAGTCGATACTGACCCGCTGACCGGGCCCGCCCGATGGCGTATAGTTTGCGGCAACCACCCTTGCGCCATAGGTGATGTCATCCTTGAGCGAGAACGGCAGCGCCGGATTCAGGAAAGCCGATGGAATTTGCTGCATGCCCTGCATCATCTGCATCATCCCGGCTTCGGCTCCGCCGGACTGCGAGGACAGGAAGGCATCCTTCCAGGACTCGATAAAGGCATTGTCCAGAACAACATGCGGTGACCCGAGATCGTATAGCGAGATGCAGTCTTGCGACCACCCTGCGACCTGCTCGAAATAGGTCTGCAGCGAGTATTGGTCGTAAAGCGCGGTGATCTTGGCATAGGCAGCGGCAATGTTGGCCGGGTTGTTCTGATAGACCGCGTCAAAAGCCTGGACAACCGGTATGACAGCCGCATCCCATAGCTGGTCAATCGTTTGCCCTTTCTCACCGGGCAGAAGTCCTGGGAAACAGGCAAGCAGTCCATGGTCCTGAGCAATGAGCAGGGCGTTGAATTGGTCGTAGGTCAGCGTTTTGCCATAGGCCGACAGGTAGATGATCTTGTTGGCTTGATCAAAGTTTTCCAACTGATCGGTCAACTGAAAGACATCCAGATAGGTGTGCACCAGCACGTGGTTGGCGGGCAGCCGCATCGCGCCACCCTCGCCATGCAGACCGGGGGTAAAGGGGGCCGTGATCGTCTTTACCCGGCCACCGGTACGCTCTGAGGCCTCAAACAGTGCGACTTCAAAGCCGGCGCGCTTCAGTTCATAGGCAGCTGCCAAGCCCGCGGGTCCCGCGCCAACGACAAGGACTTTGGCCGACTGTGGGGGGCCGAAGATTGAAGTAAGGCCGTTTTGAATTATGCCCGTGAACAGTGCGTCCAACGGGTCTTCTTCATCCGGGATTTGCGGCGTTGTCGCGCTGGCCTTGCGCCCACGCAGATACTTTTGCAGCGGAAGGTGCAATGCTGCGGCAAAATCTTCCGTTGTAAACACGCGTTTGGGCATGACAGGGGCTCCAAATCCGGTTTTCCACATCTCGGGATTGAGCAGGAAACAACTTATGGATGTAAAACATGAACACAATTTCGCCGAAATTGGAAGCGATTTGATAATTGTTGGCCCTGTCTCAATGCCCGCCACCTTGCGTGGCTGTACGCAGGTTTGAAGGCTCTTTGGAATTCGGAGCCGTTTGAGATGGGGTTGGTACGCAATGAATGCGCACCCTGCAAGGGGAAATCACAGCAAGGGCGGTGCGGGCAGGATTTAAGAAATCTTACCAAAGGGTTAATTTCTGGAATCCAAGGCATTGATTTCAAACGGTTTTGAAAAATGTCCGGATCTGGACGCCCCACCCTCTCCCCAAAGAGGGAGAGGGTGAATGCCTGGCGGCTACTTGTAGACCGCCTCTTTGCCGAAATGCTTGGTCAGCATGTAATAGACCACGGCGCGATACTTGTTGCGCTCGCCCCGGCCATAGGTGTCGATCACG
>JAYTCN010000334.1:0-8500 GCA_043736475.1 Paracoccaceae bacterium | reverse complement strand
GGCAGTATCGACCCAAAGGCGGGAACTGACGGATTTTGTCAATAAATTAGCCGCGATGGATTCTTCCGAAGTTGGTCTTGTGGTCGCGTGCGCCACAGATATGCGTTGGAAACTCAACAAGCGGGACATCGACGTAATGAATCCGACTTTGGCTCTGGTTGGTAACGACAGAGTAATAATCGAGCTAAGTTCGATTGTTCGAACTTTTCAAAAGGAAGGAAAGCTCACTGATGCAGCCGCAGGGATGGTTTGGGTGCATTCGTTGCGGGGGACCGCAGCCCTAGAACTAAGAAAATTGGCGCGCGATATGTGGAGGGAACTATCCCGTGGATTTCCGGAAGTAGATATGTGGGTGGCTCAAGTAGCACGCGAAGCTGGAGTATTTCTTCGTGTGCAAGATTACGACGAATTTCCAGATGGCTTGACGCCAACGCCACTTTGATTTGCCAATGAAAGAAAAATAATGCTCAATATCAATAACCTGCACGTCGAACTTGAAGAAGGCGGCAAGCAAATTCTCAAGGGTGTCGACCTGAGCGTCGAGGCCGGGTCGGTGCATGCGGTGATGGGGCCGAACGGGTCGGGGAAATCGACGCTGTCTTATGTGTTGGCGGGGCGGGATGGTTACAAAGTGACCGAGGGGTCGGCGTCGTTGCTGGGCCACGACTTGCTGGAATTGGAACCGGAGGAACGCGCGGCGGCGGGGCTGTTTCTGGCTTTCCAGTACCCGGTCGAAATTCCCGGGGTCGGCAACATGACCTTCCTGCGCACGGCGCTGAATTCGCAGCGCAAGTCGCGCGGCGAGGATGAACTGAACGCGGCGGATTTCCTGAAACTGGTGCGGGAAAAGGCCAAGGCGCTGAAGATCGACGCGGAAATGCTGAAAAGGCACGTTAATGTCGGCTTTTCCGGTGGGGAAAAGAAGCGCAACGAAATTCTGCAAATGTCTGTTCTTGAACCGAAAATGTGCATTCTCGACGAAACCGACAGCGGCCTCGACGTTGACGCGATGAAACTGGTGGCCGACGGGGTTAATGCCCTGCGCGACAAAGGCCGGGCGTTTCTGGTCATCACCCATTACCAGCGCCTGCTCGACCATATCCGCCCGGATTTGGTGCATATCATGGCCGACGGCCGGATCGTCAAATCCGGCGGGCCGGACCTGGCGCTGGAGGTCGAGAACAGCGGCTATGCCGATTTGCTGGGCGAGGTTGCCTGAATGGCGTTGGCGAACCCGAAATTTGACTTGGCCGATAGTCTGATGCTTTTGTGGCCAGTGCCCACCGGTGAAGCGGGCTGGGCGGGAGAGGCACGGACAAAAGCGCTGGCCAACTTGCGCCGCATGGGTGTTCCGGTCAAGCGCGACGAATATTGGCGCTTCACCGATCCTGCCAGTTTGACCCAGGCCGAGGTTGTGCCGGCGTCGGATTTTCGTCTCGACAAAAAACCACCATTTGCCATGGTCGATGCCGTGCGGGCGACCTTTGTCGACGGGGTTTTCCGGGCGGACTTGTCGGACGATTTGGGCGCCGGTGGGTTCGAGATCGAGGCTTTGGCATCGGTGTTGGCCAAGGATATTCATTGGGCGAAGGGGTCGTTCGGGGTTCTGGAAGCGCGGGGTCAAAGCCCGGTGGCGCGGCCTTTGGCGGCGCTGAACACGGCTCGCGCCAGCGAAGGTCTGGCGATCCGGGTCAAAGGCCAAGCAGCCAAGCCGCTGTCGCTGATCTATCTGCACGAAAACCCGGTTTCCGACGCCTTGATTCATCATATTATCCGGCTTGATCCGGGGGCCGAGGTGACGGTTCTGGAAAGCGGGCCGGGGGCGGCGCGGCTGAATACCTGCGTCGAGGTTGAGGTGGCCGAAGGCGCGTCGTTCCACCATGTCCGCCTGCAAGGGCGCGACCGGACGCGGCGGGCGGTGACGCATTTGTTCGCCAAACTCGGCAAGGAATCGCGGTTCCGCAGTTTCACCCTGACGATGAACGGGGCTTTGACCCGCAACGAATGCGTGGTCGGGTTTACCGGCGACAATGCCAGTGCCCATGTTGCCGGGGCCTGCGTCGGCGATGGGGCTTTTCATCACGACGACACGGTGTTTATCACCCACGACGCGCTGAAATGCGAGAGTCGGCAGGTGTTCAAAAAGGTGCTGCGCAACGGTGCAGTCGGGGTGTTCCAGGGCAAGATTCTGGTGAAAGCGGGTGCCCAAAAAACCGACGGATACCAGATTTCGCAAGGCCTGCTGCTGGATGAGGGCAGCCAGTTCCTCGCCAAGCCGGAGCTGGAGATCTATGCCGATGATGTGGTCTGCTCGCACGGCTCGACCTGCGGCGCGGTCGATGCGACGGCGCTGTTTTATCTGACTTCGCGCGGCGTGCCGAAGGGCGAAGCCGAGGCGATGCTGGTGTTGGCGTTCCTCGATCAGGCCATCACCGAAATCGAGGACAGGGTTCTTGCCGATGATATCCGCGAGCGTTTGGCCGGCTGGATGTCGCGGCACAGCTGAGATGGCGCAAGGTTTGGTCACGGCGATTTTCAGGGCATATTCGGATCTGCGGGCGGCGCAGGTGGCCCAGGAACAACAGTCCGGCGAGGAGCGCATCCTGTTTTATGCAGTCCTTTCGGGTTTTTTGCTATTTCTGGCCGGGCTTCCAACGGCAAGGCAGCAGGCTGGTCTGACTCAGGGCGAAAACCCGTTGCTTATCGTGATATCGGCGCGGTTTTTCGGCGCTTTGTTCGTGCTGCCGCTGGTGCTCTATGGCGTCGCGGCGCTGTCGCATCTGGTCTGCCGCGCCTTCGGCGGCACCGGCTCGTTCCGCGCGGCCCGGCTGGCGCTGTTTTGGGCGCTGTTGGTGACGATGCCGGTGTTGATCGCCGTTTCGCTGCTGGCTGTCCCGTTGACGGCGCTGCCGATTTTCCCCCTGTGGTTGCTGGGTCTGGTGGTGCTGGTTGCGTTCGCCCGGATTTGGGGCGAAGGGTTGGCGGGATCGGAGGGATTCGTCGGGTCGCTGCCGATCAGCGTCGTGGTTTCGATCATTCCGATTGTCATGTTCGTTTCAATTGCGGGGCTTCGGGCATGAACCGCCACAATCTTTCCGCAATGTTATGGCACGTGAATACTCATCCTGAAACAGGCGGATGGGAGCATACGGCGCATGGCCTACGAGAAGTTTTCGGCAGGACAAGGCACCTTTCAGACCGATCGAAGCGGCATGCTGGTACGCGTTCTCGATGCCTGGCGGGACATGCGGGCGTCAACGCGCCGGCTGATCGACGAGAATCCGTCGGAAGGCCGACTGCTTTTCTACGTGCTGTTGTCAGACATGGTGTTCTTCCTGTCGTGGACAATGAAAGCTGTGGTCAAACCATCGGCGGGTGCCGAAAGCATGCTGCCGGCCAACGTCGGCCTGTTGATGATTGGTGCGCTGCTTGTGCGAACCGGTGCGATTTATGGTTTCACCCTGATTCTCGGATCGATCCTGCGTCTGTTCGGCGGCAAGGGCAGCTGGAAAGATACCCGCGCTGGCGTTTTCTGGGGATCGTTCGTTTCGGCACCTTTTGGTTTGCTGGCAGCGTTGATCGCGGTGGGACTGACCCTGCTGGAACCGACCTATCCGGCGCTGCAGGAAAGCTGGGTGGCGCTGCCGCCGTACTGGATCGGGCTGATCCCCTTCACCTGGTTCATTTCCTATGGCATCGCCGAAGCGCAGGGCATTCAGCGCGCCTCGATGATCTTCATGGTCCTGTCGGTGCTGGCAATATTTGCCGTCATCGCCGGCATGTATCTGAGGGCCATCGGAGTGCTCTGACATGAACGGCTGGCTGGCCAGCATCCTGGTCGCCAGCTTTGCCCGTCCGCGGCAGGCAGCGCGTGAAATGCTGCGCATGCCTTTCAGCAGCGTCGATATTTTCGGTATGGCTGCAGTCGTCGCGATCGCGGTGACGTTGCTGAACTGGGTCGTCGGACAAGTGTTTGCGGTTCAGGATGACCCGGTCCAGCAATTCATCAAAAACCAGCCGATGTTGAGTGCGCTGGTCCAGCTGGCAGCGATGCCGATCGGGGCAACGATCAGCATCGGCATTGCCCGGCTGTTCGGCGGGAAGGGCAGCTTCCGCGATACCATGGTGATCTTTGTCTGGTTGAACGCGCTGATGGCGGTCGTGCAGGCCGTATTGCTGGTGTTTGCGCCGATATTGTCTTTCGTCGGGACGCCGCTGGTTCTGGCCGCATTGGTATGGTCGCTGATCGCTTACGCCAACGGACTGGCCGAAGTTCACGGATTCAAGAACGTTTACCTGGTGATCGCCGTCATGCTTGGACTTTCGGTTTTGCTGTTGCTTTTGATGAGCTATATGGCGACGCAGCTCGGCCTTGTGCCCGCAGGTGCTTTCTAGATGTATGACGTTGACACCATACGCCAAGATTTTCCGATCCTCGGACGCAAGGTCTGGGGCCAGCCGCTGGTCTATCTGGACAATGGTTCCTCGGCGCAAAAGCCGAATGCGGTGATCGACGCGATGGCGCATTTTTACCGGAATGATTACGCCAACGTGCATCGTGGACTGCATTATTTGTCGAACAGGGCCACCGAGCAGTACGAAGCCGTGCGCGGCAAATTGCGCGGTTTTCTGGGGGCTGCGGAAGACAGCGAAATTCTTTTCACCACCGGATCCACGCACGGGCTGAATCTGGTTTCCTATGCGTGGGCCGCGCCAAACCTGCGTTCCGGCGACGAGATCATCCTGAGCGTGATGGAGCATCATGCCAACATCGTGCCCTGGCATTTCTTGCGCGAACGCCAGGGCCTGGTGCTGAAATGGGTCGAGACGGCGGCGGACGGATCGCTCGATCCGCAAGCGGTGATCGATGCAATCGGCCCACGGACCAAATTGATTGCCATCACCCACATGTCGAATGTGCTTGGCACGGTCGTCGACGTGAAAACGATTTGCCGCGCGGCCGGTGCGCAGGGGGTTGCGGTCTGCATTGACGGGTCGCAGGCGGCGGTGCATATGCCGCTGGATGTGGCCGATATCGGTTGTGATTTCTATGCGATTACCGGGCACAAATTGTACGGTCCGACGGCGTCGGGCGCGCTGTATGTCAACCGGGCGCGCTATGCCGAGATGCGCCCGTTCATCGGCGGCGGCGACATGATCCGCACGGTTGCGCGCGACGCCATCACCTGGAACGAGCCGCCGCATAAATTTGAAGCCGGCACGCCAGGCATTGCCCAAATGATCGGGCTTGGCGCGGCGATTGACTATCTTGGCGGGCTTGGCATGGCCAATATCGCCGCGCACGAGCGGCAGTTGCGCGACTATGTGCAGGCGCGGTTGGCGGGTCTGAATTGGCTGAGTCTGCAGGGCAATGCGGCCGGCAAAGGCGCGATTTTTTCATTCACCCTGAAAGGCGGAGCGCACCCGCACGACGTTTCCACGATTGTCGACCGCAAGGGCGTGGCGGTCCGGGCCGGGCATCATTGCGCCCAGCCGCTGATGGCGCATCTGGGCGTGACCGCGACCTGCCGGGCGTCGTTCGGGCTCTACAACACCCAAGCCGAGGCTGATGTATTGGTCGAGGCGCTGGAAACCTGTCACGATATGTTTGGCTGAGGTCACTCTTCGGCAATCGGGCTCAGAATGGTGGTTCCGACCGCACCGCTTCGGGCGAAGGCGGGGTCGAGTGACATTGGGATGTATTCGCCGCGACGCCACAATACTGCCTGATCGTCATAATGCGGCGACAGGAAATGACCGGACTGTCCGGTTGCCAAAATCATCACCGATGCATCGGGGTCCTTGAAATCGATCACGGTTCGCAGTGCCGACGCATGGACGTTCTCATAGGGTTCCGGCGACGAACTGCGGATCGAGCCGCGCATCAGAGTTGCGTCGCCGCCAGACGTCGACTGTTCGATATTGACCAGCCAACCCACGACGGGCGTACGGCCAAGGACTTCGTGCCGGTGGACCGCCGTATGGGCATCGCCCCAACGCCAGCTTTCCAACCTCGGTCCGAACATGGCTCCCAGTTCGACGATCGCGTCATCCAGCGCCAATCGCGCCATTTCCGGACACGTTTCCTTGATGCTGGTCTGGACAATGTCGCACCAGACCGACGCACCCTCGATGTCGCGGAAAACCCGCTCGACGAAAACCGGCTCCAGGGCGGCCACTTTTTCTTGCAGCGGACCGAGCTCGTCGATGGCCAGGCGCCGCTGCAGGGCCCGCATCCAGGCGGCGTAAATCAGCGGTTCGGGGTCATGTTCGCTCATCTCGCCGTTCCAGCCGGCCAGTCGTTCCAAGGCGAACTGCCGTTGTCGCTCGAGACCATCCTCGGCGGTCGGTTGGCCGGACCACCACAGATCGCGGGCGACCAAGGGTAACAGGATGCGGGCGGTTTCCGAAACGGTGTCGGTCTGGATTTCAATGAATGAAGCGAGCGAATGGTATTCCCGTGCGTTCAACAACCGTTCTGCCCGCAGTATTCTTTGGGTATCGCCCCAGTCAAAGCTGAAATGGTTCGGGAATGGCGCGTCGCTGATCTTGTTGTTGGTGTTGGCGACAATGCCGCTGGCCGGATTGATCACCGAGGGATTGTCGGCATAAGGCAGCACGCCTTGCCAGACATTGGCTTCGACCCAGCCTGTCGATGGCAGTCGACCCTGGCTGGAATGCGCCGGATCGCGCGATGGCACCGCGCCGATGGCCTGCAAACCGATTGTATCGTGGTCAGCCAGCACAAGGTTTTCGGGCGGGGCGACGTGCATCGACACGGCTGTGCGCGCTTCAGTCACCGATTGCGCGCGCATCAAACCCATTACCGCTTCGACCGAGCGATCCTCGCGGGCCAGCGCGGTCCAGTTCAGGGCCATCACGTGACCGGGCGGGGTAATGTCGCCGACATTGAACATTTGCGGCGACAGCACCGGGCCATTGCGGGTGTTGCGGATGGTCAGGGTCTCCGGCGGCGCGTCTTTGACGGCGATGACGACCTCGTGCGTTTCGAAAGGCACAAAGGTTTCGCCCGCCAGATATTCTTCGGGATTGGCCGGGTTCACCTTTTCAATCGTCAAATCCTGGTCATCAGCGTAGGACGCGGTCATCCCCCAACCAAGATTGGGGTTTCTGCCGATCAGGATTGCCGGCAGGCCGGGGATGGTGCCGCCGATCACGCCGCCTTCGGGGAACTGCATCCGGGCCAGCATCCAAACCGACGGCGCATTGAGTGAAAAGTGCGGGTCGGCCGCGAGCAGGGTGCCGCCGGATGCGGCGCGTTTGCCGAGGGCCGCCCAGGCGTTTGATGCCCCCGCCAAGCCCACTTCGGCGATCGGATCGAGGCTTGATCTGGCAAGCACCGGCAGGGCGGGCGGCGCGCCGGTGGGGAAAAGCGACGCAAATTCTTGCAGGCCCAACACCGGGGTGTTGGGCGCGTCGGGCAGAATGTCGGCCAGCCTGGCGTCGTCGAGGACCAGCGCCAGCCGGGCGCGCAGCACTTCCTTTTGCGCCTTGTCGCTGAATTGGAGGGCCAGAAGTTTCAGAATCGCGACGCTGTCGGTCGGTGTCCAGGGGGCGATTTCCGGTTCAAACAGGAAAAATTCCGGGCTGCCGCGACCCAGCGCCTGTTCGTGGACAAGGGTCAGCCAGGCGTTGACGCCGGCCGAGTAAGCCTCAAGTTGCGCGAAAACTTTCGGGTCGAGGGCAAGCGCGCTTTCACGCGCTATATTGTAGATGTCGAGGGTGCGCAGCAGCCGGTCGACCGGCAGTGTTTTGACCCCGAATAATTCCGAAAGCCGCCCCTGGGCGGTCCGGCGCAGCAGGGTCATCTGCCAAAGCCGATCCTGCGCGTGCACGAAACCAAGTCCGAAGAAAACATCGCTGTCGCTGGCGGCAAAAATATGCGGCACGGCAAAATTGTCGCGGACGATTTCAACCGGTCCGGCGATTCCCGGAATGTCGTAGTCCGCGTCGTAGTCGGGCAGCGAATTCGAGGCCACGTACCACACCAGCGAAATTGCTCCGGCTGCCAGCAGAAAACTTGCCACCAGAAAACGCACGAGCCACTTGAATAGGACCGCCAAAACCGAACTCTCCGCCTGTCGCTTGACCGTGATTGGATAACAGGCCAAGAGGATGCTGACAATTGAACCGGACGCAATCCACGTTCGGGCGGGAGATTCAATGGCTAAACTGGCATTCCTGGGTCTGGGTGTCATGGGCTTTCCGATGGCCGGGCATTTGCGGGCCAAAGGACATGGCGTGACCGTGTACAACCGGACGACTGCAAAGGCCGCGGCCTGGGTTGACCGGCACGGCGGCCCGTCTGCGGCCACCCCTGCGGCGGCAGTTGCCGGGGCCGAACTGGTTTTTGCCTGTGTCGGCAACGATGACGATTTGCGCGCGATCACGTTGGGCCCGGATGGGGCACTGGCGGCCATGGCACCGGGATCGATCTTTGTTGATCATACGACGGCGTCGGCCTCGATTGCCCGCGAAT
>JAYTCN010000333.1:0-20653 GCA_043736475.1 Paracoccaceae bacterium | reverse complement strand
CAGAGTTTGCATTTCGTCAAAGACAAAACCGATTTCGCGCTCTATCCGTGCCCCGGCGGGGATCACGCCAGCCGTTGGCACGCCAATCGTCGTGCTCGACGCATCGCCCGAAACCGACGCTCCACCGGCAATGATCGACCCCTGGGCAACGGCGTAGATCTGGCCATCGGCCGCATTGAGCGGCGTCATGATCAAGGTGCCGCCAAGCAGGCTTTTTGCGTCGCCGATCGTCGATACGGTGATGTCGATGCGCCCCCCGGATCGGGCAAACGGGGGCAAGACGGCGGTGACCAGAACTGCCGCAACGTTTTTTGGCCGGAACTGTTCGCCGGTTACATTGACGCCGAGGCGCTCCAGCAAGCTCGACATTGCCTCTTCGGTAAAAGGCGAATTCCGCAACCCGTCCCCGCTCCCGTTCAGACCGACGACAAGGCCGTATCCGACAAGATCATTGCCGCGCACGCCGTCGATCTCGACCAGATCCTTGATGCGCACTTGTGCGGCGGACGCCAGGGGCGCCGGGAAAATCAGGCCGGCAAGCGCCGCCGCAACGAAGAGCCCATGCAGGGTTGGGTGCCAGCTCATCTTAGGAACGAAGCCAGTGAAAACTGCGAGAGACGGGCCACAACGGTATAGTGCGCCTGGAGTTGCGCCTGGAGCCCCTGAAAGTCGGCAGCCGCCTGATAAGGGTCGGCGGCCGTCAGTGAATTGCGCGCCATTTCCAGCGCAAGTTTTTCGGTGGCCTGGCCAGACTGTGCTTCGTTGATCCTCTGCTCGACATGTCCCAGGTTGGCCCGCATATCCAACACATCGTTCTGGCTTGCGATCAATCCGGTGCCGGCAATGCGCATGATGGTTCGTTGTTCCGCCGGATCGGTTGACAAAACGCGGTTTGCAACCATCGCCGCCAGCGCAAGGTCGCGCAGCAGGTTGCGAATGGAAGGATTGTCAGCGCGCATCTGAATCGCAACGGCGTTGCCTTCGGCCAATTCAACGTCGGCCACGCCCGCGCTCGCGCCGGAATAACCGCCGGTCATGAAGCCGCCCGAAGCACCGGTGAAATAATCGTCAACCAGGGCGATGACGTCAGCGGCGCGGGTTGCGCCGGCGACCAACGTGCCAAGGTCATCCAGGATTTGACTTGCGGAAACGGTCGCCGCTTGGTCAACAGCATTTCCGGCAAAGATGCTGCGGCCGGCGTAACGGACGTTCAATGCCGAAATGGCATTTTCAAAATGATTCTTGCCTTCGTTTGCCCCGATCCGGACCGAGCTCATATCCTCGCGTTCCGCCGAAGCGAGAAATCGTGGGCCCAGCGTTTCACCCGACAGTTGCAGCAGCGCCAGCGTATCCCCTGTTGCCCCCGCGCGCCCCTCGGCGAGCGCGAGATTCCTGGCTTGTGCCTCGATCATCAGGATCGCGCGATCCAGCGAAATAGCCCGGCTGACATCGCCGCCGGTGGCGCGATTCAAATCCGCTGTCCGACCGGTGGACAATTCCATGCCGACGCGTTCGAAATGCAGTCGAAGTGCGGCACCTTGCCGCTGCATCTGCATTCCGGTCGCCAAGTTCGTGACTCTGCCCAGCATCCTACATTTCCATCAATGTTCTGAGTAACCCGTCGATGACTGACACAACGCGTGCGTTCGCCGCATAAGACTGTTCAACCAGCATCAGTTGCTGCATTTCAAAATCGGTGTTGACCCCCGTCGACGCCTGTTCCGCTTCGCGGAACATCGTCAATCGCGCCGAATCAAATGCGGCGTTTTCGCTGCCACGCAACGTGGTGGCGCCCTGTTGCGAAACGATGTCGGTCGCGAAGCCGTTCAAGCTCAATAGCCGGCTTGTACCGGCACCAATTGGCAGAACGGTTGGCAGCCGCAGCCGATCACGCATGGCCACGAGGATGTTTCCGTTGCCGGCATTTCCGGGCGCGGCAGCATAGAGCCCGTCGCGCAGTCGCCAAATTTCGCCGCCCTGACCGGGATCAACCTGCGCATTGACCGCCAGTCGGCTGGCCAAACCTTCAATGTCGGGCAACGACAGGGTGTTGCCGGCGTCGGTAAAGAGTCCCGGCAGGCCGACAGTGATTGTCGGGTCAATCGATGCGCTCTCAAAGCGCGCGATCAGATCTGCGGCAAATGCATCCAACTTTCGGTCGGCCAACGGGACGATCAGGTCGCGCACGGTGAACGCGGCGGCGAGTGATCCGCCTTCCAGCAGACCGGAACCATCGCCCATCGCCATTGCCGATCCGTCGAGCGTCAGGCCGGAAAGACTGCCGTTTCCGACATTCATGTCGCTGGTGATTGTCACGGCCGGGTTGAACGCAAGCACGGCGACGGTACCGTCGAGGAGCTGTGCTCCCTTTACAGAAAACAGGGCGATTTGTTCATCTTCGCGACGGACGGTCCGGATCGGAATGATACTGGAGACCTTGTCGATCAGCTGCTTTCGCTGATCCATCAGTGCCGCCGCATCGTTGCCACCGGCAATCTGAATCTGAATTTCCCGGTTGATCTGGTCGATGTCGCCCAAGGCGGTATTGACCACCTCAATCTGGCGCGCGATCTCGGCGTCGGCATCCATGCGAATGCGTTGATTTTCGGTCGAGATGCCGCTTATCTTGTCAACAACCGATGTCGCGGCGGACAAGACATTTGCCAGCATCGATGCCGATTCCGGCGTCGCCGCAGCCGATACCAGCGCGGATTCCAGGGCAATTGCCCGCGCCGCAAGCGAATCTGCGTCCTCGGCCCGGCCCAGCGACAATTCCATTCTGTCGTAGGCTGTCGCCAAAGTGCCGGATTGGCCGGCACCCGCTTCGGCACCCCGACGCGCCGCCGTCGCCACGGCGCTTTCCAGTCTGACGATGCCGTCGATCCTGACGCCCGCTCCGGTGCCGGCAACGGTATCGGCCGACAGTTCCACCGACCGTCGCGCATAATTCTCGTTCAAGGCATTGGCGACATTGCTTGCTATGATCTCGGCCATCCGCGAAGAAGCGGTCAAGCCCGAATAGGCGTTTGACAGCGCTGTGCCGATACTCATTTTTTACTCCTGAAGTCACAAGTCTAGCGTTTGATATTGGTTGTTTCTTGCAACATTTCATCGACGGTCTGGATGATTTTGGCATTCGACGAATACGCGCGCTGGGTCTGGATCAACTGGGTCAATTCACCGGCAATATCTGTTGTGGATTCCTCACGTGCAAATCCGATTGTCTCGCCGGTCGGTCCATCACCGGCGTCCCACAGATAGAAATCGCCGCTGTCCGGTGTCACCCGGAAGGCCTGGTTGTCGAGGGCTGCAAGGCCATTGGGGTTTGGTACATCCGCTACTGGAATCTGATAGAGAACGCGCGTGAGGCCTGTATCGAAAATCGCTTCGAGATAACCGCTTTCATCAATCTGGATGCCGGACAGGTTGCCAACGGGCGTGCCGTCCTTGCTGATCGCCACCGGCGCGAATTCAGCAGAAAGCTGGGTCATGTGCGAGTTCGATCCAAGCTCGCCGATCTCCATGGTCATCGGCCCGCCCGCGACGTTCAGGTCGATCTCGCCCGTCGCGGCGTTGTAGGTGCCGCCGGAAATCGGCGTCACGTTCAGCAAGGTGCCGCCCGAGCCCCGCGCGCCATCGAATACCAGGGAAAATTCGGCGACCGGCGCCAGGCCTGTGGCATTGTCAAAGATCTGCATGGTCCAGCTATTCGAGGCCCCCGAAGCCGGTACCACAGGTGTATAAACGACCGTCAGGGTTTCGGACGCGCCGAGGTTGTCAAAATATTCGATCGAAATTTGCAGCGGATCGCCGGTTGCCCCCGCCTGCGTTGCCGTTGCCGGCAAGTTGACGCCCAGACTGATCTGTGTGGTCGGGTCGGCTGCATACTGGTTCAGCGCGATTCGCACGGGTTCCAGAGATAAGGCCGAATCTCTGGGAAACGCCGGCAATGTGCCGTCGGTATTGGCTGGCCATCCCAACAAGACAAGTCCGCTTGGCGTCCGCAGAATCCCTTGGTCGTCGGGCCGGAAAGATCCTGTTGTGGTCAACATGAACGGGTTTTCGCCGGTGGTGTCGTTCAGCGACGAGGCCGTTGTAACCGGCAGCATTCCCCTGCCACCAATGGCAATATCCGTGGAGTTGGTTGTCGTTATCAGTGAACCGGCCTGATCCACGAGTCGAAAAGTGTTCGTTCTCACGCCACCGGCGACGTAGGTTCCGGCGCTTTCACTCAGCACGATCGAGGCGAAATCGGCGACTGCACGTTTGTAACCGTAGGTTGCCGAGTTCGCGATATTGTCCGCAATTGTTGCAAGTCGGCTTGCGTTAACACTCAAACCGGCCACGCCTACGTTTAAGGAAGAAGAAATCGTCATGTACCGGTCCTTTGGCGGCTGCGGGCATTTCCCACCCGGTAGTTTCGTCCGAGTTCGGTTAAGGTCTTCCTAACAGATAAAATGCCGCACTATTTTTCCACCCGATCGCTTCGCAGCAGCGTAAGTTCGATGCGTCGGTTCCGTGCTGCCATTGGGTCTTCGGCGGCAAGATCACGATCCGCTTTTCCGGTAATCCTTTCGAAGCGCAACTCTGAAATCCCCAGATCCATCAACAGCACCCGCGTCTTTTGGGCGCGCGCGGAAGAAAGTTCCCAGTTTGGATTGATCTTTACAACGATGGGCAGCGAACTCGTGTGGCCGGCAACGGCAATCGGGTTAGTTACCAGATTGAAGGCATTTGCCAACATTTCCAGCAGGGCCAGCATCTTGTCCGCGGGTTCCGCCGTTCCCGGCAGAAACAAGCTGGAATCCTCGAGGTCGAACAGCTCGACAATCAAACCTTCATCGGTCACGCGCGTGCGAATATGCTGAAGAAGATCGTCGTTGATCGCGCTTTCGCCGCTGGTGCCATTCAGCACCGACTCGACCGAAGCCAATGACGTGTCGTCGTCGGTTTTCTCGTCGGTTTTTTCCAAAGTCACAGTGCCGGTTGCGCCGCGTGCCTGGTTTTCCGCTGCCTGACGTTCTTGGGTGGCACCGGTGCCATTCTGAGCTTGCGATTCCTCGGCGAAACCACTGTTGCCGCCGAATGCACCATTGCCGCCGCCGGACAACTTGCTGATCGGTATCGTCGGGCTGAAGTAATCGGCGATGCCCTTTCTTTGTTTCTCGGTTGTCGCGTTCAGCAACCACATGAGCAGAAAGAACGCCATCATTGCGGTTACAAAGTCGGCATAGGCCACTTTCCAGGCGCCGCCGTGATGGCCGCCGCCGGATATGATTTTTTTTCGCTTAATAATAGTTACGCCAGCGGCACCGCTTGCCAAATAACACCTCACCGTCCCCACCAGGAAACTGAACGGCAAAGCTTAGCGAATTGTCACCAGGCTTGTGCCTTTTGCCGACAATCTTAGCCTAATGGTCGCGGACCAAGATCGTCGATTCATGGCGCGTGCCGCGCAGGTTCACCGAACCACCTGGTGACGCGGCCAGCATTCGGGTCCCGAACATGGTTTCGCTGCGACAGAACCGTCCATGGCGATGCAAATTCGCACGCAGTTGGCAACAAATGGTCCAGCAATGGCTTCACTGGAAAAAGCCCGATCCTGCTCTTCCTCTGATAACCCTTGCGGCTTCTCGCCCGATCATCTCAGCATCAGATTCCTGCCCGATAATCGCATTTGCAAAGCATTCGCTTCCGTCTGGACGGACAATCTCACCGCGAAAGTGAATACTGCCATCGCGCAACTTTGCCAGTCCCGCTATTGGGGTCTGACACGATCCTTCCAGTTCTCGCAGGAATGCCCGCTCGGCCGCAACGCAAGTCCAGGTTTCCGGGTCGTTGATCCGCGCCAGGAATGCTTCGGAGTATCTGTCATCGATCTTGTGCTCGATGCCGATCGCACCCTGCGCGACGGCAGGCAGCATATTCTCCGACGCGATGGGAGCATGCGGCGTGGACACAAGGTTCAGCCGGTGCAAACCTGCCATGGCAAGCAATGTTGCATCGGCCAAACCATCTTGCAGTTTTCGGAGCCGCGTTTGCACATTTCCGCGAAATTCTATGACCTTCAAATCGGGCCTTCGGTACAGTAGCTGTGCCTTCCGGCGCAGGCTGGACGTCCCGACAACCGCGTTTTCGGGCAAATCAGCAATGCCCCCAAACTTGTAAGAGACGAAACCGTCGCGCTCATCTTCTCGTTGCAAGATACAAGAAATAGCAAGTCCGGTCGGCAACACGGTCGGAACGTCCTTCATCGAATGCACAGCGATGTCGATATGGCCCTCCAGGAGCGCATCCTCGATTTCCTTGGTGAAAAGTCCCTTGCCGCCAATCTGCGCCAGTGACCGGTCCTGAAGTTGATCACCCGTCGTTCTGATCGGCACAATGACGAAAGCCTCCGAAGGAAGCTGGTGCACCAGCATCAGCCTTTCGCGTGTTTCGACTGCTTGGGCGATCGCCAGAGGCGAGCCACGCGTTCCTATGCGCAGTGGTTTCTGCAGCGAAGGGGGATTGTGCAACATGGGGCAGATCGTAGTGAACCTGCTAAAAAGCCGCAAGCGCGACCCTTTTACTCACCTGACGGGCATTCTAATGTCACTGCGAAGGCCAAAGGAACCATGACCGATAAATTGATCTTGCGTGCCCTGCAGGGGCAGACGCTGAAAACGCCGCCAGTCTGGATGATGCGGCAGGCCGGCAGATACCTGCCAGAATACCGTTTGGTGCGTGAGAAAGCGGGGTCGTTCCTTGACCTGTGTTACAACCCCGAATTGGCCGCCGAAGTGACGCTGCAACCAATTCGGCGGTACGGCTTTGATGCAGCGATCATTTTCGCCGACATATTGCTGATTCCGCACGCCCTTGGCGCTGAACTCAAGTTCACGAGCGGCGATGGTCCGCAGCTGTCGACGGTTACCGATCCAACGGGCCTGGCCAATCTCAGGCCAATTGACGCTATCCATGAAACCCTTGCCCCGGTTTATGAAGCGATCCGCATCGCCAAGGCCGGGCTGCCCCGCGAAACGACGCTGATCGGATTTGCCGGAGCGCCCTGGACGGTCGCGACCTATATGATCGCCGGTCACGGCACAGCCGATCAGGCGCCGGCGCGAAATCTGATGTACCGCGATCCTGCCACGTTTTTTACCTTGCTTGATCTCATTGCAGATGCCACTGCCGAATATTTGATCGCGCAAGTGGATGCGGGCGCCGAAGTCATAAAGCTCTTTGACAGTTGGGCCGGCACGGTACCAGGGCTTGATTTTTCTGGCTGCTGCATCGAACCGGTGCAACGAATTCTTGCCCGATTTCGAGAGGTTCATCCGACCGTTCCGGTCATCGGCTTTCCGCGCGGTTCCGGTGGAAACTACGTCGCCTATTCCAACGATACGCACGTCCAGGGGCTTGCTTTGGATACTGCCGTAAGTGGCGCCTGGGCCAGGACCGCACTGCCAATATCATTGTGTTTGCAGGGCAACCTTGATCCGTTGCTGCTGGAATTTGGCGGCGCTCCCTTGCGCAGCGCAGCACAACGCATCGTCGCCGGATTTTCCGGTCGACCCCACATTTTCAATTTAGGTCATGGCGTTACACCCCGGACTGACCCGACCCATATCGACCAAATGTTGAAGGCAATTCGCGGATAATGCTTGGAAATCGTGCAGAAAGTTAGGAATCGCACCAAAATTGGTGCGCTATGGCTGGATCAATCCTTCGCAAAGGCATAATTTCGGGCGCGTGAAAGTTGAAATATCTGGTTCGCGCCGCCTCAATTTTGCCGGACTGACAGTGGAAATAGGGTCGTATTACTTTATGGGCCAGCATTCTCTGGCGACCGGTCGGGCGGCACACGCTTCCTGCCGGCTTTCTTATGAGCGGGCATGGCGAACACACTAAAAATATACTCTGAGTTCTTCGGTCTGGACGAGCGTCCTTTCACCTTGCTTCCGGACCCGGACTATTTGTATTGGTCTGACAATCATAAACGCGCGTACACAATGCTGGAATACGGGCTGCTGACGCATGCGCCGATCACTTTGATAACGGGCGAAATCGGTGCGGGTAAGACTACCCTGATCCGCGAACTGCTCCGCACCATGCCTTTTGACATGACCGTCGGACTGGTTTCCAATGCCCAAGGTGACCGCGGCGAATTGTTGCACTGGGTGCTGATGTCCTTGGACCAAAAGTTTGAACATACGTCGACCTATGTCCAGCTGTTCCACCAATTCCAAAGTTTTCTCATCTCTGAATATGCCGCAGGCCGGCGAACGATTATCATCTTTGACGAAGCGCAGAACCTTTCGGTCGAAGCCCTGGAAGAGTTGCGGATGTATTCGAACATCAACGCCGACAAGGATGAGCTTTTGCAGTTGGTCCTCGTCGGACAACCGCAGTTGATCGACTTGGTCAACCGTCCCGAGTTGGTTCAGTTCTGCCAGCGCATCGTCGCCGAGTTCCATCTGCAAAACATGACGGCACCCGAAGTGCATGAGTACGTCAGGCACAGAATGGAGGTCGCAGGCGCAAAACGACAGGTTTTCTCGCAGGACGCGTGCGATCAAGTCTACCTGGCGTCAGGCGGGACCCCGCGGCTGGTAAACCAAATCTGTGACTTTGCCCTGGTTTATGCCTATTCCTATGGGCGCAAGACCGTCGACGGCAAGATTATCGAGCGCGTCGTCGCGGACAGATCAAAATTTGGCGCTGGTGCGCGCCGACGCGCCGCCGCCCAAACCGATAGCTAAGCGCATGTCGCATCTCGAATATTCTTTGTATACCGCAAGAACAATGACACCCGCCATCAGGATCCTCGGAACCCTGATGCCAAAAGACAGGCAATTGACGTACGATGAACCCGTCCGATCTTAAATTCTATCTCGCGCTGTCAACGCGCTGGTTACCATTTGTTCTGGTGATTTGGGCTTTGGCCACTGGCATTGCCGTAGGCGTCGCTCTGCTGCTGCCTCCGGTCTACCGTTCAACCGCAACTATTCTGGTTGAATCGCAACAAATTTCTGAGTCGCTGGCGCAATCGACGGTCAATATCAGCTCCGTTGAGCAAATACAGGTTCTGCAGCAACAATTGCTGACGCGAGCCAATCTGCTGCAAATCGCTGCCGACTTTGAAATCTTCAAAGACCAGCCCGGCCTTTCACCCACCGAAATCGTCGATTTGATGACCGGCGCGACAGAATTCGATCAAAGCCAGTTGGGCGGTTCAAGAAACAACGCAGGGACAATCATTTTTGATATTTCGTTCTCGGCAAACACTGCCAACCAGGCAGCCAACGTTACCAACCAGCTCGCAACGTTGATATTGGAACAGAACGTCAAAAGTCGCACCGACCGCGCGAGCGGCACAATGCAATTCTTTCAGAATTCGGTCAACGAACTTGGTACCGAGCTTGCACAGCTCGAAGCTGAAATACTCGATTTCAGACTTGCAAATGAATCGTCCCTGCCTGACAGCCTGACGTTCCGCCGTGACCAGGTGACCATTTTGCAAGAGCGTCTGCTGCAGCTTGAACGAGACATTGTTGCGCTGGAGGAATCGCGTGCGGCGCTCGAACTGGCGATGGAAACCCGGGATAGTGAAACAGCGATTTCGGGCCAACTGACGCCCAATCAGATCGCGCTCACGGCTTTACGAAACAACCTTTCCCAGCAGCTTGCCATTTTCTCCGAGTCCAACCCCAATATTGTCGCACTGAAATCGCGAATTGCTGCTCTCGAGGGTATGGTCCGGGAAGAGGCTGCAACAACAGTGGTTCCTGCAGGCGGCGCGCTTCCGTCCACGCTTGGGGGCCAACTTGAACAGGTTGTCGCGCGCCTGGAAGCGACACAGTCGCAAGGCAAGGGCATCAACGACGAAATCGCTGCCCTGATGAAGTCCATCAGCGGGACGCCGGCAAACGAAGTCAAACTTAACTCGCTCCAGCGAAACTACGAAAACATCCGTGTGCAATACGTGGATGCCCAAAAGAAACTGTCGGAAGCAGCTACCGGTGAGCAACTCGAGCTGCGCCAAAAGGGCGAGCGATTCGAAATGATTGAGCAACCGACGGTTCCGGACGCGCCAATCAGGCCGAACAGAAAGCTGGTTGGCGTGGGCGGGTCCCTTGTCGGCCTGATGTTGGGTGCGGTGATTGCCGCCATGTTCGAATTCATGAACAAAAGCATCCGCCGCCCGGCCGACTTGATCCGGAAACTGGAAATTCAGCCCTTCGCAACAATCCCCTATATCGAAACGCGCGGTGAAGTTTTGCGCAGCCGGTTGCGTACATCATCGCTCATTATCGCAACTGCCGGCGGAATTCCGGCGGCTCTGTTTCTCATTCACTACTACTACACGCCCCTGGATCTGCTCTTGCAGCAGGCAACCGAAAAGTCGGGAATTTCAGGCCTTATGGCGAAATATTTTGGATAGATCGGCAGCATTTGCCGCAATGACATCAAACCGGGGTCTGAGTTGGAAAGAATAAGAGACGCAATTCAAAAAGCCAGGCGCGAGCGTGAAGGCGATCCGGACTTTCCGGGGGTAAACGAACCAGTTCGCAAGACCGGAACCAGGCCGAAAGCCGAGTCAAGTTCAGCTTGGCTTACAATGCCGGAATTTGTGCCTGATCCGCATCATTTCCGCAAAAATCGCATTGTCACATTGGCCTGTGAAGACCCGGCGTACACGCATTTTGACATCATGCGAACGAAGCTTCTGGCGACCATCAGTCAGAACGGTTGGCGATCTATCGCCATTACCTCACCACGCCCGCATTGTGGGAAAACACTGGTTTCGGCCAACTTGGCCTTCAGTTTTGCCCGACAGCAGGAACTGAAATGTGCGTTGGTTGACCTTGACCTTCGTCGGCCGCAGCTGGCGAAAACGTTGGGACTGAAGCAGGGTCCCTCCATGGCGGCATTCTTGAATGGCACCGACGATAGCACCAGCCAGTTTGTACGCTATAGCGACAATCTGGCGATCGGAGCTTCGACAACATCGCTAAGGCAAAGTGCCGAACTGCTGGCCAATTCCAGTACAAAAAAGGCGATCACCGGTTTCTATGATGCCCTGCAACCCGACATCGTCATCTTTGACATGCCGCCTTTGATGGCCAGTGATGACACATTGGCGTTTCTGCCCAATATTGATTGCACACTGCTTATCGTGGAAGCCGAGCACTCAACTATTCAGGAAGTCGATGATACCGAAAGAATTCTGGCGGAAAAATCAAACTTGCTTGGCGTCGTGTTGAACAAATGCAGGTTCGACTCGGAAAGCTACAACTACAATTACGACTGACAGTTCGCCCCTTCCGCTCCTGAAATAATTGTGCTGCAGTCAGGTAATCGCGGTTCGAGGGTTCCCAATGACGACGACCGAGCGCAGCGGCGGCCAGCTTCTGGTCGAATGCCTGCTTGAGCAAGGTGTAACCGCCGCTTTCGGTGTGCCCGGCGAAAGCTATCTTGCTGTTCTGGACGCCCTCTATTCGACACCGCAGATCAGGCTGGTCAGCAACAGAAATGAAGGCGGTGCCTCATTCATGGCCGCTGCTTGGGGTCAGTTGACTGGCCGACCCGGCATTTGCTTCGTTGCCCGCGGTCCCGGCGCCGCCAATGCCTCGATCGGCGTTCATACCGCCCGGCAAAATTCGACGCCGATGATCCTTTTCATCGGCCAAATCGATGCTTCAATGCGTGACCGTGAGGCGTTTCAGGAAGTCGACTATCGGGCTTTTTTCGGACCTATCGCCAAGTGGGCAACTGAAATCGAGTCCCCCGACCGCATACCCGAGATCGTCGCCCGCGCGTTTTCCGTTGCCATGTCGGGCAGGCCCGGTCCGGTTGTTGTCGCGCTGCCGGAAAATATCCTGACCGACGTCAGTACGGCGGAAGCCCGTTCCCAGGTCTTCGCCCCCGAACCCGCGCCTTCGATGGACTCTATAAGTGCGCTCATTGAGCAGTTGGGCGGGGCCAGGTGTCCCTTGGTCATTGTCGGTGGTACAGGATGGACAGCGCAGGGCAGGCGCGACTTCCAGACCTTCGTCGAGCTGAACAATTTGCCGGTGGTCAACGCTTTTCGATTTCACGATATTCTTGACAACACATCGCCCAGTTATTGCGGCGACGGCGGTTTGGGCAAGCTGCCAAACGTCGTACGACTGTTTGACGAAACCGACGCATTTTTCGGCTTCAATATTCGCTGGGGCGAAATTACCACCGACGGCTATACCCGTCCTGACCCGGTAACTGAAATGCGGCCAATAATCCATTCGCACCCATCCGACAGCGAACTGGGCAAGATTTTTCGTGCCGATGTGCCCGTGCATTCCGGACCGAACAATCTGGCGGCGGCCCTAAAGGACAAAAGGATCGGCGATTGGTCGAACTGGACCGGCAAGGCGCGTATCGAGTTTGAATCCGCACGGCTGCCGCCACCACAGCCAGGTCCGGTTGATATGGGAAAAATCATCGGGCATTTGCAGGCAACCCTGCCGGATGACGCCGTCATTACCAACGGAGCGGGCAATTTTGCAATTTGGCACAGCAAGTACTTTCTTTTTGGCGCAAGGCACCGGCTGCTTGCACCGCAGTCGGGGGCAATGGGCTATGGTCTGCCTGCGGCAATAGCCGCCAAGGTGGCTTTGCCCAACCGCACGATCGTTTGCATTTCCGGTGATGGTGATTTTCTGATGAATTGCCAAGAGCTGAGCGCCGCTCAACAATGCGGGGCCTGTCCGATCGTGCTGATCGTCAACAACAGCAGTTACGGCACCATTCGGATGCATCAGGAAAAAACCTATCCGGGCAGGGTCAGTTTCACCGGGATCAAGAACCCGGATTTCGTTGCGCTGTCGCAGTCATTCGGTTTCCATTCCGAGCGGGTGGTTTCAACTGACGATTTCGCCGGTGCCTTTTCTCGTGCGCTGGCTTCAAAGTCCGGGGCCGTGCTTGAGCTGGTCGTTGATATCGAATCGCTCACGCCGCGGCAAACGCTAAGCCAAATGCGGATGGCGGCATTGACCAGGGGCAAAAGCAGAAATGGCTGAGTTCAAAAGGCTGTTGATTACCGGGGCGGCGGGCAGCCTTGGCTCGCACTTGCGGCAAAATCTGGGGCACCTTTGCGACGCGTTGCGCCTCGCCGACCGACTGCCGATGGGCGCTGCCGTGAAAAACGAGGAAATCCGCCAGGGCGACCTGGCCGATATGGCGTTTGCCAGATCGGTTACCACCGGTTGCGATGCCATCCTGCATTTCGCCGGCACACCGCGCGAACAGACGTTTCAAGACATCATCAGCGACACTTTGCCTGCCGCCTACAACATCTATGAATCAGCCCGGCTGAACGGCGTCAAAAGGGTCATTTACGCCAGCTCGATCCATGCCGTCGGCTATTATCCGGTGGAAGAATTGCCCGACACTGCGGTCATGCATCGCCCGGACAGTTTCTATGGCATGACCAAATGCTTCACCGAAGACCTCGCACGCCTGTACTGGGACAAGTACGGCATCGAAAGTGCATGTTTGCGGATATGCTCGTGCTTTCCCGAACCGGCCGATCGACGCATGCTGTGGTCGTGGCTCAGCTTCGCTGATTGTGTGCGCCTTGCCGCGGCCGCACTCACCGCCCAGCGGGTTGGATTTTCAATCATTTACGGCACTTCCGCCAACGCTGAACGTGGCGTTTCGAATGCCAAAGCGACGCACATCGGCTTCGCACCGCAAGACAGCGCCGATGCTCACCGCGCCCGCATCATGGCCGAAAAACCGCGACCGGACCCGGCCAACAACGTGACCCGCTTTGTCGGAGGATGGTTTACCGTCCTTGGCCACCCCGACGATCAGCAAAAATGACCAGCACGCCGTCAAGCTGCGACGTGCTGATCTGCGGCGGCGCGGTGATCGGCAGTTCCGCTGCCTGGTTTCTGTCGCAGAATACCGATTTCAACGGAACCGTTGTTGTTGTCGAACGTGACCCGACCTATCGCTTTGCGGCCACGGCACTTGCGGCCTCGGGAATCCGCCAGCAATTCTCCAGTCCCCTCAATATCAAGATCAGCCAATTCGGCGTCGACTTCATCCGCAATGCAGCCGGCCACTTCGGCACGACGCTTTCCTTCCAGGAAAACGGCTACCTTTATCTGGCGACGAACGAGGCGCAGGCCGGCATCCTCCGACGCAATCACCAGACCCAGAACGATCTTGGCGCGCCAACGGTTTTGCTGTCGGCAGATCAGCTTTCCAAGCGCTTTCCGCATCTCAATGTCGGTGACATCCGGCTCGGCTGCCTTGGCCTGTCGGCAGAAGGCTGGTTCGACAACATGGGGCTGCTGAACGGATTTCGAAGCCGCGCCCGCGCCGGCGGCGTGTCTTATGTCGCGGGTGAAGTGTCGGCGATTTCGTTGAAAGCTGATCGGGTTGCAACGGTGAATCTGTCAGGCGGTGAAACCATCGCCTGCGGCCATTTCATCAACGCCGCGGGCACACGCGCGGCCGCTGTCGCTGCTATGGCAGGCCTGGCATTGCCCGTGGAGGCGCGGAAGCGCACAAACTTCTTGTTTGATTGTGCCGCGCGAATCGCCGGGCAGTTGCCCTTGATGATCGACTCGACCGGGGTCTGGTGCCGCCCGGAAGGCGACAAGTTTCTCTGCGGCTGCTCGCCAGTTGACGACGCGGCGGTGGACCCTGACGATTTCGAGCCGAGGTACCCGGAATTCGAAGAGATTATCTGGCCCGCACTGGCGCATCGTTCGCCCGCTTTTGCGGCGATCAAACTCCAGCGCTATTGGGCCGGACAGTATGACATGAATATTTTCGACCAGAATGTGATTGTTGGCCCGCATCCCGAGGTGTCCAATTTCCACTTTGCCAACGGCTTTTCCGGGCATGGATTGCAGCAATCGCCTGCCATCGGTCGCGGGTTGGCCGAATGGATTACCTACGGCAATTATCGCACTCTGGATTTGGAACCGTTGGGATACCGCCGAATCGTTACAGGGCAGCAATACCCGGAATACAACATCATCTAGTCGCCATGCGCCAATTGCATTGCCGATACAGGCATCAGATAACAACTTGCATGATCAGACTTCTATTCATTTTTTTGGCGGTGTCGCATTCCGCAGTCGCACAAGGTTTGATTTTGCCGCCCGCTGATGCCGAGGAAACGTCGAGCGCGCTGCAACCGCTCGACGCGTACCATCTGCCGGTTCGCGCTTTCGATCGGTCCAATGCGATGACCGAGCCAGCCGAGGGCAAGGTTATCACGCGCACTTTTCGCGTTAAGGGCGAAGGTCGGAATACACTGGCAATCCTGCAATCTTTTCGCCGGCAGATTGTCGCGAATGCCTACGAAGTTTTGCTGGATTGCGATCAGATCAGTTGCGGCGGCTTTGATTTTCGCTTCGGCATGCGCGTCACACCGGCACCAGCGATGGAAGTTGACCTGACGGATTTCAGGTTCTTGTCGGCACAAAAGCCGGTGACAGCCGGCAAGATGTCGGTCGCTGTTCTGGTCAGCCGCGCCGCCGACGCCGCCTATATCGAATTGGTCGAGGTGTTGCCCGCCGACGCGCCGGACATCGAACCCGCAGCAGAGCAAAGCGAAGCCGTTCCCGACAGTGAAATTGGCGCGGTTCTGGCCCGGATCGGACGGGTATCGCTCGATGGTCTTGAATTCGAGTCGGGCAAGGCCGAACTTGCCGCCGACCCGAAAAACATCCTCGCTGACGTTGCCAAGTGGCTGGCTGAAAATCCTGATGCCACGTTGATCCTGGTCGGACACACCGACAACGAGGGCACGCTGGAGTCCAACATTGCGGTGTCCCGCCGGCGGGCAGAAGCGGTGCGTTCGGCTCTTGTGTCCTTGCATGGTGTCAGCGCCGCCAGGCTTGATGTAGACGGCGTCGGCTTTTTGGTTCCGCGGGCGGCAAACGACACTGTCGAGGGGCGAACAGCGAACCGGCGCGTCGAAGCCGTCGTTCGCTGAACCCAGAACCTGCTTGCGGGTCCGGGCAGAAACCAATATCAACTGCGGTTACATTGTAACGAAAGTTGGCAAATTGGCCCCGACCTGCGCCGCCTGCGACCGCAGCGAAACCGCCTTCAAACTGCTCGCTGACCATGGCGAAAGGCAAACCGAGTTGCGCCACGATGTTCTGCGGGCCCTGCATCATGCGCCGCGACCGGTTGGTGCTTATGACTTGTTCAATCAACTAAGAAACAAGGGCCGCGCCTCGGCGCCACCGGCTGTTTATCGGGTGCTGGATTTCCTGGTGGCCCGGGGACTGGTTCACAAGCTGCCATCGATCAGCGCCTATGCCGCCTGCAAGTCCGGCCCCCATGCCGATCACAGCTGTTTCCTGATTTGTACGGCCTGCGGCAAGGTCGATGAGATTGAAACCGAAGATCTGGAAATGCTCGGCGCGCGGGCAAGATCGAACGGTTTTGCCGTCCGCCATGTCAATGTTGAAGTCGCGGGTCTCTGCCCGGAATGTCGGTCACGATGACGGAATCAACTGTCTTGATCCAGGTCGACGGGCTCACCGTCAAGGCCGGAAACCGTACCTTGATCGACGATATCAGTTTTGGCCTTGAACGCTGTGAAATTGTCACCGTTATCGGCCCGAATGGTGGTGGAAAAACGACGTTGTTGCGCGCCTTGCTCGGCATATTGCCGATTTCACGCGGCAAGATCACGAAATCGAGCGGATTGAAGATTGGCTATACCCCGCAGCGGCTGAGTATCGAGCGCAGCATGCCGGTTTGTGTGGACCGGTTTCTGGCACTGGCGGGCTCCTATTCCAGGGTTGCGCGCCAAAAGGCCATGCAACGGACCGAGACGACTGACCTGAGCAACGCCAATCTTGCAGATCTGAGCGGCGGGGAAATCCAACGGGTTTTGTTGGCGCGCGCACTATTGCGCGAGCCCGATTTGTTGATCCTTGATGAGCCGACGCAGGGCCTGGATCAAGCGGGAGAGGAACATTTCTACGCATTGCTCACCCAGCTTCGGGCTGAATCGGGCGTTGCCGTGCTGATGGTCAGCCACGATTTGCACGTCGTCATGGCGGGAAGCGACCGGGTGATCTGCCTGAACAGGCATATTTGCTGCTCCGGCGCGCCCGAGGCAGTGTCCGTTGATCCGACCTATCTTGAGTTGTTCGGAAGTCGTGCCAGGCTGGCACTCTACCAGCACCGGCACGATCACGTCCACGACCCGCACGACCATACCGGCCACCAGCATGGATGATTTCCTGGTGCGGGCGTTGCTGGCCGGTTTGGCCATCGCTTTGGCCGCCGCGCCGCTCGGCTGTTTTGTGGTTTGGCGCAAGATGGCCTATTTTGGCGATGCAACCGCCCATTCGGCGTTGCTGGGCGTTACCCTGGGGCTGGCCCTGGCGATGCCGCTGATGCTTGGGGTTGCGCTTGTCGCCGCCCTGGTTGCCGGTGTCGTCGCGTTTTCCGGCTCGCGTGATGGTTATGCCGCCGATACGGTTCTGGGGGTTTTTTCCCATGCCGCGCTCGCTCTCGGTCTTGTGCTCGCGGCCCTGGTACCCGACCTGCGCGTTGATCTGCTGGAGACATTGCTGGGCGATATCCTGGCGGTCACGGCCGTCGATGTGACGATGATCTGGCTGGGCGCGTTTGTCATCGTGGCAGTTCTGATCTGGCGCTGGCGCAGCTTGCTCAATGCCACCTTCAGCCCGGAATTGATGATTGCCGAAGGCGGGTCCGAACGCACCGACAAGCTTGTCCTGACGCTGGCGCTTGCATTGTTTGTTGCCCTGTCAATGCAGCTGGTCGGTGTCTTGCTCATCACCGCAATGCTGATCCTGCCTGCCGCCGCCGCGCGTCCGTTGGCACGAAGCCCCGAACAGATGGCGCTGGTTTCGGGCGTCATCGGCGTCGCCTCTGTTGCCCTTGGCCTGCAGGCGTCCTGGGTCTGGGACACGCCCGCAGGGCCATCAATAATCCTGGCAGCGACGCTTGTTTTCCTGACCACCAACCTATTTCGCCTGGCGCGCGGCTGAAGGTCACTCCGCCACCATCGCCGCCGATTCAAACTTCCAGTCATCCGGGCCCTTGCCCTTGAAATGATCGGCCATGAAATCGATGAAAGCGCGCAATTTGGGCTGCACATATCGACCTTGCGGATAGACCGCGAAAACCCCCAGCGGGGCCATGACAGAATTGGGCAGTATCTCGACCAGATCGCGGGCCTGATGGCATAAAAATGTCGGCAATTGCGCAATCCCCAGTCCGGCCTGCGCCGCCCGCAGCAGCGCCTCGCCGTTATTCACCGTCAACCGGCCCCCAACCCGAACCTGCCGCTCCTCGCCCGAAGGCGTGACCATTTTCCAGAAGTTGCCCGTCGACATGATCGAGTAATGCAGCAACGTATGTGCGGATAGATCCTCGATCCGCAGCGGCGTCCCGTGGCTTTGCAAATAGGCTCGGGACGCGACCAAAATAACCCGGGCTTCGGCCAACCGCCGCGCTCGCAGCGAGGAATCCTCCATTTTGCCGATCCGGATCGCCAGGTCGTAACCCTCGGCGACCAACTCGACAAAGCGATCGTCCAGAACCATGTTGATCGAAACATCCGGATATTTCAGCAAGAAGGCCCCGACAGCATGGCTCAGATGCGCCACGCCAAAGCTGACGGGTGCCGAAATCCGGATGGAGCCTTTTGGTGCAGCCTGCATGGCCGTCACCATGTCATCAGCCTCGGTTGCACCGGCCAGAACCTGCAACGCCTTGTCATAATAGGCCAGTCCGATTTCGGTCGGCGAAACCCGGCGCGTGGTCCGGTTAAGAAGCCTTACACCCAACCGGCTCTCAAGTGCCGAGATATGTTTCGAGATCGCCGACTTTGACGCGCCCATCTTGCGTGCCGCTTCGGTGAAGCCCCCTTGATCGACAACATTCAGAAAGGCTTCCATTTCACCCAAACGATCCACGGCAATCCCCGATTGTTTCTGATCGGCGTATAGTTGGGATCAAATGATCGCATTGTCAAACATTCGACGGGGGCTGACTGCAGACTTGCAACTGATTTTGATATTCTTCCGCCTTGTCTTGAACCAGCCGCGCGTAGTTGCGCACAAAACTGTCGTTCAAATGATTGCCTCTGGCATAGCCGCTGTGTCCTTCGTGATAGGCAAGGTATTGATTGTAGGCGTCATCCTTGGCGATGCCGTTGCGCTGATAGGACTTGTCCATGTACCAGCCCATGAAATCGACGGAATCCGCAAAATCGTCGCGGTCCGCGCCGCGGCGTCCGGTTTCGTCGCGATACCAGTCCCACGTGGCATCCAGGGCCTGCGAAAAACCAAAGGCAGATGATTCTCGTCCATTCGGAATGAATCCGAACAAATATTCGCGGTTCGTGCGGGCATTCGATCGAAATTTGGATTCGTAATAGATCGTTGCCAATTGCACATGCGCTGGCACTCCCCACCGCCGCTCAACCGCCTGCGTTGCGCTGTACCATCGCGGCTTCTCGGCCTTGATCACACAGGCGTTGTCGATATTGCTCGGTCGGTTCCCGTCTGACGCGCAGGAACCCAGAATCAACACCAGAACAATCGCGATACGACGCATGTGGTCCGCCTCAATGTGACACTGCTCGGTCTTTTCGTTTTGCTGACAAAGTCACCCAGAATGCACTTTTTTGCAAGTGTACCGGCGATCACGAATGTGCGGGTGCGTCTGATCCGGTCGTTTTTTGCCACGCCGACACCCTCTCAGTTCGGACAAACGCATTTCCGCCGTTGTGAAATTGACCACTTTTGAACTATGATAAGGGCAATACGAAAGTTTTGGGTGCGTAAGAATGCAACGCGGTTTGGCGAAATTTTCGATTGGTCAGGTCGTCCGACACCGAATACATCCGTTCCGTGGCGTTGTTTTCGATGTCGACCCGACTTTCAGCAATACCGAGGAATGGTGGATGTCGATCCCGGCTGACCATCGCCCGGCCAAGGATCAGCCATTTTATCATCTGCTGGCCGAGAACGACACGTCGTATTACGTCGCCTACGTTTCCGAACAGAACCTTGTGCTCGACAACAGTGGCGATCCCGTTGAGCATCCCGAGGTTGCGTCGATGTTCGGTCGCTTGCGCGGCAACAAATACGACAACAGCTCGCAGATGCACTAGCGCCGGTCAGGTCATGAAATTTCGTGACTCGGCAACCGGCGCTTGCAGGGTGAATTTCAGTCGTTTGGGGAAACAGCGAGCCCCGGTGCCGCTCTTTTTGGTGGGGGCTGAAAATCGCGGCACCGGGAACAGTTTACAACTGCTGTGGCCTTTTTATGCCCGTGATTCATGGCCTCAACCCGTCTGAATTGTGGCAAAAATGCGGATTCTTAATTAATTGTAAAGATACAACAATTCCGCGAGCCATAGCCAATCAGAACTGTGGCGGGTGCAATATTTCGGGGGGGATCGTTACCAGCTGAGGGGCCCGGCGGTGCATCGTTGGTGGGGGCTGACTTTGCTCCACCGGGCCTTACTCATCTTCTGTAAAATTGTTATCGCGACCAAAAGTGTCGGTGAATCGATTGAATTGTGGCGATTCTTGGGATTCTTAGGCCCTGTTGACAAAGGGGCCTCCCTGATTGGGTCGTTTCTGATTCAGGCTCGCTTTTA
>JAYTCN010000332.1:0-3639 GCA_043736475.1 Paracoccaceae bacterium | reverse complement strand
AGACCGCGCGGGGTGAACGGCGCATCCGCCATCCGGGCGCGCAACCAGGTCTCGTGCTCGCCCTTGATCTTGCGCGGCACATGACCGCCGATCTTGCCGGGGGCCGCACTCCCCACCAAACGACGGCGCTGCGACCACTTCACCACACTGGACGGCGCGACGCTCAGCGCTGCGGCCACGACGCGCACCGTCTCGCCCGCGTCAAGCCGCGCCATCGCCCGGTCAGGTATATCCATCGATAGAGGTTTTGACCTGCAAGCCGGCCTCCAGACCCAGCTGCATCTTCAATCAGAAATCATTCCCCGCGGGAATCCCCGGATTCAGCCAAAACCCATCCCGCTCTAATGTTGCAAGACCGAACCGACTATGCGATTGCTGTGTGATCGCGACCCGTGGAAGAGGTCGGTGTCAAGGGAGGGTTTGGTGTGAGCCTGCTTAGGCTGACGCAGATTGCCAAGAATTTCGGCGCCATCGAGGCGCTGAAAAGTGTTGATCTAGAGATCAACCCCGGTGAGGTCGTGGGCCTGATGGGCGACAACGGCGCCGGCAAGTCGACGCTGGTCAAGATCATTGCAGGAAACTTTCCGCAAAGCCGAGGCACGATCGAGATTGACGGCAACCCGGTCGCGTTTCACCGGCCGCTCGATGCCCGCGCAGCCGGCATCGAAGTGGTCTACCAGGATCTTGCCATAGCCGACAATCTGACGGCGGCCGAGAATGTTTTTCTGGGACGCGAGCTCAAGAAGGGCTGGGGTCTGCTCGCCACGCTGGACAAGCAGGCGATGATCGACAGATCGGCAGAGCTGTTTGAGGAGCTGAAATCCGAAACCCGGCCCCGCGATCTGGTGCGCAAGATGTCGGGCGGCCAGCGGCAGGCGGTGGCCATTGCCCGCACGCGGCTGAGCAACGCGCGGCTGGTGGTGATGGATGAACCGACAGCGGCGATTTCGGTGCGCCAGGTGGCGGAAGTGCTGAACCTGATCCGGCGGATGAAGTCACAAGGCGTCGCGATCATGCTGATCAGCCACAGGATGCCCGACGTCTTTGCCGTTTGCGACCGGATTGTGGTGGTCCGCAGGGGCAACAAGGTGGCGGACAAAGCGACCGCCCACACTTCACCCGAAGAAATCACCGGACTGATTACGGGAGCGATCCATGCCGCCTGACGCCACCGATCACGCCCGGATTTCTGAGATAAGCGGAATTGCCGAACACACGCTCATGCAGAAGATCCTGGCGAGCCAGCCCTTCTGGGTGACGGTGGCCCTGGCGGTTCTGGCCATAGCCATCGGCCTTTATCAGCCAAGCTTCGTCACTTCGGCGAACATCACTAATATCACCCGCAATTTCGCGCCCTTCGGAATCATGGCTTTGGGCATGACCTGTGTGATCATCACCGGGGGTATCGACCTTTCGGTCGGCTCGATCATGGGGCTGGTAGCGATTGTGGCGGGGCTGTTGCTGACTTGGGAATATCCGTGGTATGTCGCCTTTGCCATGGGGCTGATCGCCGGAATGCTTTGCGGGGCGGTCAATGGTTTTTTTGTCGCTTACGTTGGCATGTCGTCCTTCGTGGTGACACTCGGCATGATGTCGATTGCCCGCTCTCTGGCCGTGGTCTCTTCGGGCAACCAGATGCTCTACCAGTTCGGGCCGGATGCACCGATTGTGAAGGCCATCGGGCAGGGCAAATTTCCCTCGGGCCAGCCCGAGAGCATTTTTCCGGCGTGGATTCCGCCCTTTTCCTCACATTTCTGGACGATGGTCGTCCTGGCCCTGGTCGTGGGCTATGTCTTCATGTTCCGGCAATGGGGCAAACATTTGCTGGCAATCGGCGGCAACGAGCAGGCGGCGCGGATGACGGGGGTGCCGGTCGACCGCATCAAGTTCCAGGCCTATGTTTTTTCAGCCTTCACTGCTTCCATCGCCTCGCTCCTGATCCTTGGCTACTCGGGGTCGGCGATCAATGCCATGGGGCAGAGTTATGAGCTGCGCGTCATTGCGGCCACCGTCATCGGCGGGGCCAATCTGATGGGCGGGGCGGGCACGGCCTACGGTGCCGTCATCGGTTCGGCCCTGCTCGAAGTGATCCGCAACGCCCTTTTGATGGCGGGGATCGACTCCAACTGGCAGGGCGCATTCGTCGGCGGATTCATCATTCTCGCCGTTCTTATCGGGATGGAGACCCGTGGCCTCAGCATCAAAGACGTGCTGGGCCGGTTCTTCGGGTTCGGCAAGGGCAGCTAGATAACCGCGGGGGACAAACCCGCATCACGCAACCTGGAGGAAAAATTGAAAACCATTCTTACTACTGCGGCCTTGGCCCTTGCGGCCATGACCATCGGATCGACGGCTTTCGCCCAAAACATCTTTGCGCTGGTGCCGAAGAACATGAACAACCCGTTCTTCGACCAGGCCCGCGACGGCTGCAAAAAAGCGGAAGCCGAATCGAACGGTGCCTTCGTTTGTGAATACATTGGCCCCGGCGAACACGGCGGTGGCGAAGAACAGGTTCAGATCGTCATGGACCTGATCGCCCGTGGCGACGTGAAGGGCATCGGCGTTGCGCCGGCGAATGCGGCGGCCATGGCGGTTGCGGCTGAAGCGGCCAAAGCAGCCGGCATTCCGCTTCTGACCTGGGACTCGGACCTTTTGGCCGAGAACATCGATCTGCGCACCGCCTATATCGGCACGCATAACTACGAGATCGGCGTCAACCTTGCCAAGATCGCGATGAAGATCAAACCCGAAGGCGGCACGGTCTGCATCCAGTCGGGCGGCGCGGCGGCGGCCAACCACAACGAGCGTATGCAAGGTATCCGCGACACCCTGGGCGGCATGAGCGACACCACTTCGCCGGGTGTGCATCTGACCGGTGAGAACGGCTGGACCGAAGCGCCGGGCTGCCCGCTGTACACCAACGACGACTTCCCGCTGTCGGTACAGCAGTTCCAGGACTATATGGCTGCCAATCCCGATCTCGATGCCTTCCTGCCGACCGGCGGCTTCCCGCAGTTCGTGCCCGACGCAAACCGTGCGGCGGTCGAGCCCTACAAGGATGCCATCGCCTCGGGCAAACTGGCGCTGGTTGTTGCCGACACTCTGCCGGTGCAGCTTGACCAGATGCGCGAAGGCCTTTCAGCAGGCCAGGTTGGCCAGCGGCCGTTTGAGATGGGCTATATGGTCATGAAGGCCTTCCAGCAGATAGCCGAAGGCGGTGCGGCTCCGACCGACCCGACCTATACTGGCCTCGACGTCTGTGAACCGGCGACGGTCGATACCTGCATCGCGCAGTAAGCGCCTTGACATAACGACAATGCGCGCCCGCCTATGGTAACAGCCTTTGGCGGGCGTAGTTCCGTGGTTGCGGCGGTTCGTTGAAAAGGTTCTGATATGGAAAAGGTCGTGCCTCCCAGCGCGTACGAGGATCTGATCCGCCTCATCCACGATCGTTTTGATGGTATGAGCAAGACCTGCCAGCGTATCGCGCTTTTTCTCACGCAGTAACTAAACGATGTGGCGGTGAACTCCGTTAGACCGTGATGAGTTTACACAGAACCATAGCCAGAGTTTTTGCGGTAGTTTTCGCACTCTTGTGCTGAGAACTGGTCGAGGAGGGGGACGATCCGGCGCCAGAGC
>JAYTCN010000331.1:0-3645 GCA_043736475.1 Paracoccaceae bacterium | reverse complement strand
CGATCGACAACGACATGAACGCCACCGGCCAGATGCTGTCGGCGCTCTTGGGCTGGGGTCAGGCGACCTTTGCTTCCGAGGTCAAACTTGACGGTACATCGGCGCAAGTCACCCGCGAGGTTGACGGCGGCCTGCAAGTGATCAAGGTCGCCCTGCCCGCCATCATCAGCGTCGATCTGCGGCTCAATCAGCCGCGCTACGCCAGTCTGCCGAACATTATGAAAGCCAAGAAAAAAGACCTCGCCGAGAAAACCCCCGCCGATTACGGCGTCGATGTCACCCCGCGCCTGACCATCGTGAAAACCGCTGAGCCGGCGACCCGTGCGGCGGGAGTGATGGTCAAATCCGTCGCCGAACTGGTCGACAAATTGCGCAACGAAGCGGGAGTAATCTGACATGGCCATCCTGCTCGTTGCCGATGTTACCGGCTCCGACCTCCACCTTGACCAAACCGCCAAGGCGGTTTCAGCGGTCAAATCTTTGGGTGAGGTGACAATCCTCGTCGCCGCCACCGATGCCGCCAAAGCCGGGGCCGAAGCCGCCAGACTGGCCGGGGTGGCGAAAGTCATCACCGCCAGCGACCCCGCCTATGGCAAGGGCCTGGCCGAACCGCTCGCGGCCCTGATCCTGTCGCTGGCCGACGGCCGCACCCATATCGCCGCCGCCGCCACCGCCAACGGCAAGAACGTGCTGCCGCGCGTGGCCGCACTGCTCGACGTCATGGTGATTTCCGACATCACCGCCGTCATCGACGCCGACACCTTCGAGCGCCCGATCTATGCCGGCAACGCCATCCAGACCGTACGTTCGACCGACAAAGTCAAGGTCATCACCATCCGCACCGCCGGATTTGAAGCCGCGCCGTTAACCGGTTCGGCCGAGCTTGCCAGCATCGAAGCCGCCGCCATCCCCGGCCTGTCATCATGGGTCGAGGACCGGGTGCAATCCTCCGACCGCCCGGAACTGACGAGCGCCAAGATCGTGGTTTCCGGCGGGCGCGGTGTCGGCTCGCAGGAAAGCTTCGCCCTCATCGAAAGCCTCGCCGACAAACTCGGTGCCGCCGTCGGTGCCAGCCGGGCCGCGGTCGATTCCGGCTATGCCCCCAACGACTGGCAGGTCGGGCAAACCGGCAAAGTCGTCGCCCCCGACCTTTACATCGCCGTCGGCATATCGGGCGCGATCCAGCATCTGGCGGGGATGAAAGACAGCAAAGTCATCGTCGCCATCAACAAGGACGAAGAAGCCCCGATCTTCCAGGTCGCCGACTATGGCCTGGTCGGTGACTTGTTCACGCTGGTGCCGGAACTGGAGAAGGCGCTGGGGTGACACCTTGCAGAAGGTACACATGCACGTTTATTGTGCACCTGCGAACAACATCTGAAAGGCCAGGTCAATGAGCATTCAAAGCGTGGGCATCGTTGGTGCTGGCCAAATGGGCAACGGCATTGCCCATGTGTTCGCCCTCGCCGGATTTGACGTGGTGATGACCGACGTTTCCGCCGAAACGCTGGGCTCGGCGCTCGAAAAAATCGCCGGCGCGATGGACCGGCGGGTGCAAAAAGCCAAGATCACCCAATCCGACCGCGACGCCGCCCTAAAACGCATCAAGACCAGCGCGAACTTGGCCGATATCGGGCGAACCGATCTCATCATCGAGGCCGCTACCGAGAAAGAAACGATCAAGAACGCGGTTTTTGCCGACCTTGCGCCGCATCTGGCGCCGCACACGATCCTGACCTCGAATACCTCGTCGATCTCGATCACCCGCCTCGCCTCGCGCACCGATCGGCCGGAAAAGTTCATGGGGTTCCATTTCATGAACCCGGTGCCGATCATGGAGCTGGTCGAGCTGATCCGCGGCATCGCCACCAGCGAGGCCACTTTCGCCGCGCTGAAGGAAGTCGTCGAAAAGCTGGGCAAGGTCGCCGCCAGCGCCGAGGATTTCCCCGCCTTTATCGTCAACCGCATCCTGATGCCGATGATCAACGAGGCGGTCTATACGCTCTATGAGGGTGTCGGCACCGTCGAGGGCATCGACCGCTCGATGAAACTCGGCGCCCACCATCCGATGGGGCCGCTGGAACTGGCCGATTTCATCGGCCTCGATACCTGCCTTGCGATCATGAACGTTTTGCATGAGGGACTCGCGGATACGAAATACCGCCCTTGTCCGCTGTTGGTGAAATATGTCGAGGCCGGCTGGCTCGGCCGCAAGACCAAGCGCGGCTTCTACGATTACCGCGGCGAAACGCCGATTCCAACCCGGTAAACGTTGCGGCACGGCGATCTATTCCATCACTTTAAGTTCGGTTGCCTGCAGCAAATTCGCGGTTCAATGTCCCGCCATCCTGCGGGAGGGGCCGATGTTCTGGCGTGTTTTGACATTCATCCTTGCCGCGACCGTAACCCCGGTTTCTGCCGCCCCATGGGTTATCGACCGCGATGCTTCGCAGATTACTTTCAAAGTCGGCTATCTCGGCGGCGGCACCATCGTCGTGGTATTCCCCGATTATGATGCCAGCATAGATTTCGACCCGAATCATCCCGAAAATGCCCGCGCCCTGATCACGGTGCAGACCGCCAGCGTGACCTCGCGGCTGGCCCCGGTGGATGCGCTGATCCGCTCGCCGGATTACCTCAGCAGCGACGCGTTTCCTACCATCACCTTCGATCTGGGGGGCCTGCGGAAAACTTCCCCCAGCACCGCCGATCTGGACGGCGCGATCACCGTGCGCGGTGTTACCCTTCCGATCCGGTTCAAGGCAAATGTCTACAAGTTCGACCCTTTCGCCGATGATCCGTCCGACCGGGTGGCCGCGTTCGAGATCCTCGGCATCCTTGATCGCAGCGCCTTTGGCAGTACCGCCGGCGCGGCAGATATTGCAACCCTGCTGCCAATCCGCATTCTTGTGGAAATGCACCCGGCGGGATAGCGCCCCATGATCCGCGATTCCAGACAGGGCTGGGGCTGGCTCAGCCGCCTTTTCCACTGGCTGATGGCCCTGCTGGTTTTCGGCATGCTGGGCCTGGGCTTTTACATGGTCCGGGTCGAGACCGATCTGGTTGATCGCTATTTGCAGATCCAGTGGCACAAGAGTTTCGGTTTCACCATCTTTGTGCTGGCAGGCCTGCGTCTGGTCTGGCGCTGGCTGTCGCCGGAACATCCGCAACTTCCGGCAGACACGCCGGTCTGGCAAGGTCGTGCCGCCCGCACAAGCCATGTCCTGCTCTATGCGCTGATGTTCGCCCTGCCGTTGACCGGCTGGCTGATGGCCACCGCCTCGCCGCTGAATGACCCTGATGCTTTCCCGTTCCAGATGCCCAACCTTGTGTTCGGCCTGTTCGATTTGCCCGATCCATTTTCCAAGGGGCGCGAATCCCTGCGCGTGCTGTTTCACTGGCTGCATCTGGGAACGGCGATCCTGCTGGCATCGCTGCTGCTGGTGCATGTTCTGGCCGCGCTCAAGCACCATTTCATTGACCGCGATGCGGTCTTGCGGCGGATGTTTACCGGCGTCTAGCTGTGAGCTTTCATCAGGTCGTCGTTTCGGGGCGGATCGGGGAGACTGGAGTTACCAGACTTCAAGTTTCCAGGAGCGCCGCGAATGAACATCCACAAGAATGCCCGTCTGACGCCGGTTCGTC
>JAYTCN010000330.1:0-8594 GCA_043736475.1 Paracoccaceae bacterium | reverse complement strand
ATCGGGCTGGGCGTCGCCCTGTTTCTGGCGTTCGCCTTGTTCCAGACGGTTGCAACTCTGCAGGGCGAGGCGTGGTCGTTTGGCTCCAGCATCGAGACAAGCGCCAACCCTTTGGTACGAACGGCCTATGCCGGGGCGTTCTGGGGTTGGATCGGCGGGTTATTCTGCGCCGTCGCCTTGTTTGTAAGCTGGTGCCGGGCCCGGCTGCGCGAGCAAAACCAATGACCCTGTCCCAAGACGAAATCACCCGTTACGCCCGCCATATCGTCTTGCGCGAAATTGGCGGGCCGGGGCAGCTGAAGTTGCAAGCGGCCAGGATTCTGGTCATCGGCGCCGGCGGCCTCGGCTCGCCTGCCCTGATGTATCTGGCGGCCGCAGGCGTCGGCACGTTAGGAATCGTCGATGACGATCACGTTTCACTGTCAAATCTGCAGCGCCAGATCATTCACGCAACCGACGCCGTCGGTCAGGAAAAGACCGTATCGGCACGGGCGACGCTCGCCCGCAGCAATCCGTTCGTGAACGTCACCCCCCATACCACACGCCTTGACGCCGGCAATGCCGACCAGATCGTCAGCGCCTATGATCTCGTGCTCGACGGGTCCGACAATTTCGACACCCGTTATCTTGCCAATGCCACTTGTGTCGCATTGGGCAAGCCTTTGATTGCCGCCGCGATCAGCCAGTGGGAAGGTCAGATCAGCTTGTATCACCCGGCAAGTTTCGGTCCCTGCTACGCGTGCATCTTTCCAGTCCGCCCGGCCGCCGGAATGGTGCCGACCTGCGCTGAAGCGGGTGTCATGGGGGCGTTACCCGGCGTCGTGGGTGCCATGATGGCGACCGAGGCGATCAAGCACATCACCGGCGCCGGGCAAACATTGCAGGGCAGTCTTTTGATCTATGATGCCCTCTGGGGCGAAAGCCGAAAGCTGAAAGTGGTGCGCGACCCGGCCTGTCCGGTATGCGGGCACGGATCCTGAAAGCCGCGCGCCAATGTCAGCCTACTTTTGCGTCGCAAATGTCTTGTCCCAACCGGTCAGGATACCGTGGATCATATCGGTTCCCATCGACATGACCTGATCGCTGTGATCCTTGATGGCATGGGCCCATTGTTTCGCTTCGACCATCCGCCGGTCGGAATCCTTGACTTCGTGCCCGCAATTGCAGGTGATTGAATATTCCCTGGTCACGTTCAGTTCCCTTTTCACAAATGCTGGTCAAGCCGCCAGCTGGCGTTCCAGTTTGGTCATTGTGCTGTCCCAGCCCAACTTGTGCTGACCGGTCGCCTCTTCACTGCCAAATCCACTGTGGGTCAGCGTCATCATCGTGTCCGCGTCTGCGGCGCGGATGTCGACGGTCACCAATGTTTCCTCGCCGGGTTTGTCGGGTTCGGCGGCATTCTCCCATTGCCAGGTGAACACCACTTTTCCCGGCTGGCTCAGTTCACGATAGGTGCCGCGCAACGGAAACTTGCCGCCGTCGGCCGCATGCATCGTCAGGCGATAAGACCCACCGGCCCGCACATCCATCTCATGAATTTCGATTCGCATGCCCTCCGGACCGTACCACTGGGCTATCGTCGCCGGGTCGGTCCAGGCGTCAAAAACCCGTTGCGCGGGCACGCTGCGGAATGTCCGCTTGATCACCAATTCGCCCTTGTGCATCGGTCACTCCCTGTTCAACAATTTTTCCAGCCGGTTCAGGCTGACGTTCCAGAACCTTGCCTGGAATTCGAACCATTTCGCGGCGTCCCGAAGCGTCGCCGGATTGACCGCGATGATGTTTTCGCGGCCTTTCTTGCGCGTCGTCACAATTCCTGCCTGCGCAAGAACACTGACGTGTTTCTTGATCCCGGGCAGGCTGATTCCGAATGGCCTGGCCAAAATCATCATCGCCTGCGGACCATCGCGCAGCAGGCTTTCGGTCATGGCGCGCCGGGTAGCATTTGCAAGGGCGCCAAAAACCAGATCCTGATTGGTGTCTTGAAACTTTACCATATGGTTAAGTGTAAGGAGCGCTGACGCCATAGTCAAGACAATCCTTGCCATGGCGAATTGCCGCAGATTTACCCAAATTTGAGCCAAATACGGTTCGAATTGGCCGCTATTGCAGGTCTTTGCCGCATAGGCGGCAGGAGTTCGTCATGATGGCCCAAGTTGCAACCGCCCACCGCGCCCGTTCCCGCCGCATTGCGCCGCCGGCAACCACCCCGAAATCGGCGATCTGCACCAAGAATTGCCCGATTTGCGGCTGCCGGTTCATCGCCCGCGATTCGCTGGCCGACTATGAGATTTTCTGCAAGGAATGCGGCGACTGAATTTTTTGAACTGCGCATTTGCTGACCGCGAAACCGGTTCCGGCATTTGCCGGCAATGCTCTTACAGCATCGCTGGCAACACCTGATCCGGCGGCCGGTGCCCGTCGATGAAGGTCTGGATGTTCAGAATCACTTTCTCGCCCATCTCGATACGACCTTCCTCGGTCGCTGATCCCATATGCGGCAACAACACGACATTCGGCAGCGCCCGCAGGCGCGGGTTCACGTCCTTGCCGTGCTCGTAAACATCCAGGCCGGCACCCGCCAGTTCACCCGTCCGCAGCATCCGGGTCAGCGCATTCTCATCGACAATCGCACCGCGTGAGGTGTTGACCAGATAGGCGCTCGGTTTCATCAGTTTCAGCCGCCGGGCGTTCAGCAGGTGAAAAGTTGACGGCGTGTGCGGGGCGTTGACCGAAACAATGTCCACCCGCGCCAGCATCTGATCGAGGCTCTCCCACCAGGTCGCCTCCAGTCCCGCCTCGATCTCTTGCCGCAGCCGATGGCGGTTATGGTAATGCACCTGCAGGCCAAACGCCCGCGCCCGTCGCGCCACCGCCTGGCCGATTCGCCCCATGCCGACGATGCCGAGGCGCTTGCCGGCGATCCGCTTGCCCATCAGCGCGGTTGGCGACCAGCCCTGCCAGTCGCCCGACTGCATCAAAGCCATGCCTTCCTTCACCCGCCTTGGCACCGCCAGAATCAGCGCCATCGCCATGTCGGCGGTGTCTTCGGTCAGCACTCCCGGCGTGTTGGAAACCATGATGCCGCGCGCCATGGCAGTTTCGACATCGATATGGTCAAAACCGGCCCCGTAATTGGCGATCAGTTTCAATTGCGGCCCGGCCCCGGCAAGCAATCGCCCGTCGATCCGGTCGCCGAGTGTTGGCACCAAAACATCGGCGCGCAAAACCGCCTGTGCCAGTTCCGGTCCCGGCATCGGCAGATCGGATGCGCTCAATTCGACGTCGAACAACTCGCGCATCCGCGTTTCGACCTGTTCCGGCAGGCGGCGACTGACGATAACTTTTGGACGGGTAACCATGCATGTTTCCTGTTCCGTCCGTGGCGGAGTTGCCGCTATAATGCCAGCATAACAATCGCGGCGATAGGTCATTCGCTGCCAAAGGACGAGCAGGTCCGGATGAAACGCGTTTTGATTGCTGTCTTGCTGTTGACGTTTGCCGCACCGGTGCAGGCGCAGGATTTGGGCCCGGTGACCGGCATGCCGCTGCCGCGCTTCGTGTCGCTGAAATCCGCCTCGACCAATGCCCGCCGCGGCCCCAGCCTGTCGCACCGGGTCGACTGGGAATTCCTGCGCAAGGGTCTGCCGGTGCGGGTGACTGCCGAATACGAAAACTGGCGCCGGGTCGAGGATTCCGAAGGCGCAGGCGGCTGGGTGCATTATACGCTGCTGTCGGGCGCGCGCGCCATTCTGGTCACCGCCGGGACGGCAACGCTTTATCGGACACCCGATTCGAACGCGGCGAAAGTCGCGGTTGCCCAGGCCGGTGTGATCGGCAGCCTTGAGTCCTGCGCTGACGGCTGGTGCGAAATCGAAGTCGACGGATTCGGCGGCTGGACCGAGGCGGGGAACTTGTGGGGGGTTTATGGGATCGAAGCACTGGAATAGCGCTTCAAACCCGCCGCAACCTGATCACCACATCGACCTTGCTAATCTCCGTCCCCTCCGGCGGCACCGGCAGGCTTTCAATCCGCACGGCGTCGTTTGGGGCGTCGGTAATGGCACCGTCTTCTTCCCAGTAATAATGCGGGTGGTCGTCGGTTCTGGTGTCGAAATACGACCGCGTGCCATCCACCGTCACTTCGATCATCAGGCCGGCCTCGCAGAACGCCCGCAGCGTGTTGTAAACCGTCGCCAGCGACACCGGCTCGGAACCAACGGTCGCGGCATGCAGGCTTTCGGCGGTTACGTGCCGGTTCAGCCCGTCACCGACCAACAGCGCGGCCAGCACCAAGCGCTGCCGCGTTGGCCGCAATCCGGCACCGGCAAGCCACCCCATAGCGCGGCGGCCTTCGGTCGTCATTCGGGATCGAGGAAACGAAGTCATGCCGCAATCGTAAGCCTTGCCAGCCATTGCGTAAACAGACTTTCTGTTGCGCGGTTCCCCAGCCCAATGCTAGGGGAAATGGAACAGCAGAAGGCGAACTCCGACATGCGGCCCACCAGCATCGACTACGACGGCCTTCTGGCCTGTTCGCGCGGCGACATGTTCGGCCCCGGCAACGCCCAGCTGCCCGCCCCGCCGATGCTGATGATGGACCGCATTACCGATATTTCCGAGGATAAAGGCGCGCATGGCCTGGGCCATGTTGTGGCCGAATTCGACATCAAACCCGACCTCTGGTTCTTTGCCTGCCACTTCCCCGGCAACCCGATCATGCCCGGCTGTCTGGGCCTTGACGGCCTCTGGCAACTGACCGGCTTCAACCTTGGCTGGCGCGGCTGGCAGGGGCGCGGTTATGCTCTGGGCGTGGGCGAGGTCAAACTGACCGGCATGGTGCGGCCCGACCGCAAGCTGCTGCGTTACTTCGTTGATTTCACCAAAGCCATCCAAAGCCGCCGCCTGACCATGGGCGTGGCGGATGGTCGGGTCGAGGCCGATGGCGACGTGATCTACCTCGTCAAGGATATGAAGGTTGCGCTGTCGCAGGCGTAATGGGGGGTGCTCGGACAGTGCGCTCTCAGCAATCGAACCATGACAATGCAGCACAGCATCCAACCAATACTTGACAATGGCGGAGTGGTCACCTACCTTTCAGACATGATGTGGTGGTAGGGCGTGCCCCACGTTAAAAACTGAAATGCCCAAACAGAATGAGGTGGCGGTAGGATGTGCCCCACGTTAAAAACTGAAATATCCATTGAATGATCAAAAGGCCTTCGGGCCTTTTTTTTTGCCCGGATTGCAGATGAAGATAGCAAAGCTAAGAGACGATTTCTTTGCCGAAAACAGCCACCTGGTTGAAGTTTTGGACAAGGACAAGCTCGGCAACTGGGATGGTGAGAAAACACGCGGCTACGGGGTTGTCTTGATCCGTGTTGCAAATGACCTTATGTTCGGCATTCCCTTGCGTTCCCATATCAGGCATTCGGAATGTTTCAAAACCGTCGGTGACAAGGGTTTGGACTACTCGAAAGCAGTCCTCATTACCAATCCAGCGCATGTTTCCGAAGCGTTCAGGATACCTTCTGACCAGTATGTGATGATCGCCGACCGAGAAGCATACATCACAAAAAGCTTTGAAAAATATGTTAAGAAATACATGCGCGGGATTCAAAAGAACGATAAAAACATCCTCCGTGGATACAAGTTCTCGACTCTTCAAAACTATCACGCAGAGCTAAAAATTTAGCTCTCTCCTGGGTCGACTGGTCCTACGCACGCCCCACCCAACCGACTTGCCCACTCACCGCCCCTGCACTACACAGACCGGAACTAGGTTGAGGGAGAACGCCCATGCGGCGCGTCGTTATCACCGGCATCGGCATCGTTTCTTCGATCGGCAACAACGCCGACGAAGTGATGACGGCGCTGAAAACCGGCCGTTCCGGCATCGTTTTCGCCCCCGATTGTGCCGAACGCAATTTTCGCAGCCAGATCCACGGCAAGCCGCAGATCGACGTGGCCGAGCATGTCGACAAGCGCCAGCTCCGCTTCATGGGCGACGGCGCGGCCTATAATTTCATCGCCATGGAGCAGGCGATCAAGGATTCCGGGCTGGAGGACAGCGACGTGTCGAACGAGCGCACCGGTCTGGTGATGGGCTCGGGCGGTCCGTCGACCAAAAACCTGTTTGAGGCGCACCAGATCGTGCTGAAGAACAACAACCCCAAACGCATGGGGCCGTTCATGGTGACGCGCGGCATGTCGTCAACCAACTCGGCCTGTCTCGCCACCCCGTTCAGGATCAAGGGGGTGAATTATTCGATCACCTCGGCCTGCTCGACCAGCGCCCATTGCATCGGCAACGGGGTCGAACAGATCCAGTTCGGCAAGCAGGACATCGTCTTTGCCGGCGGCGGCGAGGAACTCGACTGGACGCTGTCCTGCCTGTTCGACGCCATGGGGGCGATGAGCAGCAAATACAACGACACCCCGCAACTGGCGTCGCGTGCTTTCGACGCCAACCGCGACGGCTTTGTCATCGCCGGCGGCGGCGGCGTGGTGGTGCTGGAGGAACTCGAACACGCCAAGGCCCGAGGCGCAAAAATCTATGCCGAGGTCACCGGCTACGGCGCCACCTCGGACGGCTACGACATGGTCGCGCCCTCGGGCGAAGGCGGCGAGCGGTCGATGAAACTGGCTTTGTCCACCATCGGCGACCGCAAGGTCAGCTATATCAACGCCCACGGCACCTCGACGCCGGCAGGCGACGTGACCGAAGTGCAGGCGGTGCGCCGGGTGTTTGGCGCAGGCAAAACCCCGCCGATTTCCTCGACCAAATCGCTGACCGGGCATTCATTGGGCGCCACCGGCGTACAGGAAGCGATCTATTGCCTCTTGATGCTGAAGGATGATTTCATCGCCGCCTCCGCCAATGTGTTTGACCTCGACCCCGAGATCAAACCGGAAGAAATCGCGACGAAACGGGTGGACAACGCGGGCCACGATACGGTGATTTCCAATTCCTTCGGTTTCGGCGGTACCAACGCGACTTTGGCGATCAGCAACTATCACGGGTGATTGCATGGGCCTGATGAGTGGAAAACGCGGCCTTGTCATGGGGGTTGCCAACGAGAAATCCATCGCCTGGGGCATCGCCTCGGCCTTGCACCGCGAAGGGGCCGAACTGGCGTTCACCTTTCAGGGCGAGGCCTTTGGCAAGCGGGTGCAGCCCTTGGCGGCAAGCATTGGCTCGACCTTGGTAATCGAGGCCGACGTGCAGAACGAAGCCTCGCTCGACCATGTGTTCAAAACGTTGCGCGAAGAATGGGGCCAGATCGACTTTCTCGTCCATGCCATTGCCTTTTCCGACAAGGAAGAACTGACCGGCAGATTCATTCATACCAGCCGCGCCAATTTCTTGAACTCGTTAGATATATCCTGTTTCAGCCTGGTCGATCTGGCCAAACGCGCCGCGCATCTGATGCCGCATGGCGGCTCGATCGTCACCCTCACCTTCCTCGGCTCGCAGCGGGTCATGCCCAGCTATAACGTCATGGGCGTGGCGAAAGCGGCGTTGGAAAGCGCCGTGCGCTACCTCGCCAACGACCTTGGCCCCGACAACATCCGGGTCAACGCCGTCAGCCCCGGCCCGATGCGGACCCTGGCCGGTGCCGCCATCGGCGGGGCCCGCAAGACCTACCGCACCACCGAGATCAACGCGCCTTTGCGGGCGAATGCGACGCTGGCGGCGGTCGGCAACGCCGCCGTTTACCTGCTCTCCGACATGGGTGCCTGCACCACCGGCGACATCATTTACGTTGACGGCGGCTATCACGTGACCGGCATGGCGCAGCCGGAGAATATGTGAGCCTTGGCGAGAAAAATCATCATCGTGCCCTACGATCCGGCTTGGCCCGCGCAGTTTGACCAGGAGCGCCAACGACTGAAAGTTCTGCCGTTCCTTGAAATCGAGCATTTCGGCAGCACCGCAATTCCCGGCCTGCGGGCGAAACCTGTCATCGACATCATGGCAAAAGTGGCTGATCTGCCGGTGCCGGCAAAAACGCTCGGCGCTCTGGGCGACCAAGGGTTTGTCCGCAGCGAAACTGGAATGAAAAATCGACCGGTTCTGCATAAATCGCCGGTCGAAGGTCTGTGCTTTCACCTGCACATCCTGCCCGCCGCCGACTGGGACTTTGCCCACGAGCGGCTGATGCGCGATTATTTGTTGGCCAATCCGCAAATGGCACAGGCTTATGGCGATCTGAAAGACCGGTTGGCTGCCGAACACCCAAATGATCGGGAAGCCTATACCCGGGCAAAAACCGGTTTTATCCAAGCCATCGTCGATGCCGCACGCGACGCGCGAAACTTGCCCCGTGTCGACGTCTGGAACGACTAGGTCCAACCCGGCCTAAACCGGCGCGATCACCCCTACCATCGTGCCGGTGACATCGGCCATGATTGCAACCCGGCCAACGGTGGGAATGTCAAAGGCGGGTTTGATGGTCATTCCGCCACCGGCAACATTCGCCGCAACTGCCTCATCGACATCATCGACCGTAAAATGGGTGAACCAGCGGTTCGACTGCGCATCCTGCCATTCAAACAGGCCGCAAATCGTTTCATCGCCAAGTTTCGCCAAT
>JAYTCN010000329.1:0-3674 GCA_043736475.1 Paracoccaceae bacterium | reverse complement strand
CTTCCCGGCCAAGGCTTATTCCGAACCAGACCACACAGGCGCTGGCGGAGCGCATCATGGCGCTGCGCCGTCGGCGCCGGTGCGGGCGGCACATTGCGCGGCAGACCGGGGTCTCGCCCGCCACGGTCTGCCGGGTGTTGCGGCGCGCCGGCCTGTCGCGGCTGCGCGACCTCGTGCCGCCCGAGCCGGTTATGCGCTATGACGACAAGGAACCGGGCGGGCTGATCCACCTCGACATCAAAAAGCTTGGGCGTTTCGAGCGGGTTGGCCACCGCATCACCGGCGACCGCACCGGCCAGGGCAAAGCGCGCGGCGTGGGCTGGGAATATGTCCATGTCTCGATCGACGACGCCTCGCGGGTGGCCGTCACCGGCGTCTTCCCCGCTGAAAAGGCGGTGAGCGCCATTGCAGCTCTGCACTCCGCCGTCGCCTGTTACCAAAGCCTTGGCGTCACCGTCACCCGGGTGATGACCGAGTTCGAAGGATCAGGAAATGATCCGGGGGATCATTTTCCCGCCGAACGGGTCATGCTCCAAAGCCAGGACCTTTGCCGCCGCCTGCAAGGCCCTCAGCCTCAAACCCATCCGAACCAAGCCCTGCACGCCCAAAACCAACGGCAAGGCCGAGAGGTTCTGCCAGACCGCCCTCAGGGAATGGGCCTGCGCCCGCGCCTGCCAAACCTCGGAGCAACGCAAGACCCACCTGCCCGAATGGACCCACATGTACAATTGGCATCGCCCCCACGGCAGCCTAAACTCAAAGCCACCCATCAGCCGACTCGATCTTCCCATGGACAACCTGTTGCGGTTCCACAACTAGGCTGACGGGCAAAAGCGGAGTTGCTCATGACCATCCATATCGGCGCCAAACCCGGCGACATTGCTGAAACCGTGCTCTTGCCCGGCGATCCGTATCGGGCCCGCTGGGCGGCGGGGACGTTTCTGAACGACCCAAAACTGGTCAATGAAGTGCGCGGGATGCTGGGGTTCACCGGCAGCTGGAAAGGCAACCGGGTGACTATCCACGGCAGCGGCATGGGCATGCCGTCGCTGTCGATCTATGTCAACGAGCTGATCCGCGATTTCGGGGTCAAGACCCTGATCCGCATCGGCTCGGCCGGCGCGCTGGTGCCGGAGGTGGCGCTGCGCGACGTGGTGATCGCGATGAGCGCCTGTTCGGTTTCCACTCCGTCGCGGACGATTTTGCGCGAGCTGCAGTACGCGCCGACGGCGGATTGGAGCCTGCTGCGGGCGGCGGTGGCGGCGGCGGAACAGCGCGGGACGCGGTTCCATGTCGGGCAGATCTATTCGTCCGACACGTTCTATGACGAACGCCCCGATCTGGCGGCGGAAATGGCGCGCCACGGGGTGCTGGCGGTGGAGATGGAGACGGCGGAACTCTATACGCTGGCGGCACGGCACAAGGTGCGGGCCTTGTCGGTGCTGACGATTTCGGACCAACTGGTCACCCGCGAGGCGCTGGCGTCAGCCGAGCGCGAGAGCAGTTTTGGCGACATGGTCGAGATCGCGCTGGCGGCGGCGTTTGGCTGAGGGCAAGGTGCGCAGAATGCGCACCCTACGGGCCGCGGGTTCGGGAATAGGCTGACAGCGGCGGGATTTGCCAGCCTTTGGGCGGTTGCGCCGGTCTGAAGATCTCGACCATGAGCGGGTAACAGGCGGCAGCGTCGGACGAATGTTCCGACGAGCAATCGCCGCCCGGGCAGGCGGACAGCGCCGCCAGCAGGTCGATCTCGGCGAAGAATTCGAGGTAGTCGCCGGGTCGGACCGGGCTGGCCTTCATGAAATAGTCGCCGCCCTGTCTGGTAAAGCCGGTGCACATGAAGACGTTGAGCACGTCGTGGATGTGGGTTTCGGCCTGCAGAAGCGGCAGGCCGGTTTCGCTGGCCAGCGCCCGGGTCAGGTTGGAATGACAGCAATGGTGGTAGTCGGTGCCGGTCAGCAAGCGGTGGGTGTAGGGGTCGCAGCGGGTGCCGATCACGTCGTGGACCGAGGCACCGTCCTTGTCGATGCCATACCAATCCAGCGTGTCATCGGTGATCGTCGCCATCGGGCGCAGATGGGGAAACGTGCTCCACATCCGGTCGCCGGTGGACAGGTGGCTGCCGTGCAGGGCGCGGGTCTTGCCGGAGTAGAAACGCTCGGTCAGGTCGTGGGCGTTCCACAGGTTGAGATCGCCAACTTGCGGTCCCAGGGTTGTGGTGATGCGGAAGAAGTGACCGGCGGGGACGTGGAAGGGGCGGGCGTCGCGCGGCCGGATCAGGGTTTCGGCGGTTTTGGCCGCGGTAGCGCGGGCGGTTTGCAGGGCGGCCAGATCGGGTTGCGGCAGGGCAGCGGTCGGGTAGCAGATGACCGGGCGGGCAGAACGGCGGGCTGCGGCGTCAGGCGGTGCGGGGTGCATGGTGCTGCTCCGATGGGCGTTATGGCGGGCAAAATGCGCAGCCTGCGTTGCCAAGAGCAAGGGCCGACGCTATTCTCGCCCACTCAAGCCACTGACACAGGAGGGCTGGAGTGGAAACCCTGTTTTGTCATCCGCGACAGCCCGGACCCGATGCGGCCCTGCAAGACTGATTGCAGGGCTGGCCAGAGGCGATAAATTCGACCGATCAGGTTAGCTCGTTTTGGGTGCGCGCACCCGCAATGCCCTTGGGGCAGACGAGGTTTGACCATGACTATGATCAATTTGCGCGGCTTGGGTTTTCAATTCGGCGAGCCGCTGTTTGCCAATCTGAACCTGACCATCGGTCCGGGGGACCGGATCGGGCTGGTTGCCGCCAATGGCCGGGGCAAGTCGACGTTGCTGCGCTGTTTGGCGGGTGAGGTGGAGCCGGTCGCGGGCGAGATCACAAGATCGCGCGGGTTGCGGGCCGGGTATGTGGCGCAGGAGATTCCGGTTGCGCTGTTGGGTGTGACGTTTCGGGCATTGGTGCAGCAGGCGTTGCTTGATCCAAGCGAGGATTGGCGGGTGGATGTGGCGCTGGATGAATTGGAGGTCCCGGACCAGTTTCGTGAGTTGCAATTGGCCAGTCTCAGCGGCGGTTGGCAGCGGCTGGCGATGCTGGCGCGGGCTTGGGTCGGCGAGCCGGATGTGCTGCTGTTGGACGAGCCGACCAACCATCTGGACCTGGGCCGGATCGGCAAATTGCAGGGCTGGCTGACGGCGCTGCCGCGCGAATTTCCGGTCGTCATCGCCAGCCACGATCGGGCGTTTCTGGACGCGGTCACCAACCGGACCCTGTTCTTGCGGGCCGAGAAATCCATGGTGTTTGCCTTGCCGTTTTCGCGGGCGAGGGCGGCGTTGGCGGCGGTGGATGCCGCCGATGCCCGGCGGTTTGAGAACGACATGGCCAAGGCGCAGCAGTTGCGCAAGCAGGCGGCGAAGCTGAAGAACATCGGCATCAATTCCGGCTCTGATTTGCTGATCACCAAGACCAGGCAGTTGAAGGATCGGGCCGCGAAGATCGAGGAAGCGGCGCGACCCTCGTTTGCCGATCGCTCGGCCGGGGCGATCAGGCTGGGCAACAGCGGGACGCATGCCAAGGCTTTGGTGACGCTGGATGATGCCTTGATTGGCACGCCGGACGGGGCCTTGCTGTTCAGAACCGGCAAGTTGTGGATCGAGCGCGGCGACCGGATCGTGGTTCTGGGCAAGAACGG
>JAYTCN010000328.1:0-3684 GCA_043736475.1 Paracoccaceae bacterium | reverse complement strand
GAAGGCCAGGCCCCAGCAGGCGGCCAGAACCACCAGCCGCAGCAGATCGGCTGCGCTCATTGGACTACCCACCTGTCACTGCGTGACATCCTCCCCGCGGGAGGCGCATTGTTCAATGCGGCGCTCCCTTCGGGCGGCACCGGCAGGTTCATCGGCGATTGTCACGACTCTTCATCTCGACCACCGCGCGGCCGCGATTGATGCGGCCCAGCGGCTTGTGTTCAGGGAGCGAGTTGCCGGTGACATCGAATGCCGGAAAGATCGCCGGGTCATCGCAATCATCGGCAATCGAGCGTGGCGGAATCGTCAGCCGCCCCACGAGATAGTCGCGGGCACCAGCCTTGTCCCAGTCGAGCGTGCAATCTTCCACCCATTCCCAGGCATCGTATGTTTTCCCGCCAAGTTTCATCGTCGCGGCGTCGAGAAATTGCAACCTGAAATTGAAGGTCACCGGATGCGCCTTATCGTTGACCCAGCGCTTGACATCGTCCTGCAGGTAATCGGCGCCGGCGTTCGCCGGTGGCGGCCCGAGTATCTCGCCGCCGCATGGCAGCGCGATGTACTTGATCGCATCATGCTCCCCATGCCGGAAAGCGGTGCCGCTCCAATAGCGGGTCTGGCGAAGGTTGTTGACTTCTCTGCGCGTGACCTTGATGCCCATGAACACAGTACGAAGCGACTCGGGAATTCGCCGCAAGGTATGCACACTCAAGGCTCGCATCAGGCGCGAATTCTTGTATTTCCGCGCTTCGTCGGACGCGTTTTTTGCGCCCATGATCATCGACACAGTGAGCAGGAAATTGAAGGCCTGCAGCGACGGAATCGGAAAAATAGTGGCGCTATTCATCGAGAAATCCTGGCGCACACCGTTGCCCAGGTCGACCGATAACGACAAGGCTCGCTCATCAGCCTTGGTGTCGCTGCTTTTCGCAGACATGCCGTTGGCGTAGCGGGCGCGCGCCGGGTAGCGGCCAGGCGTGCTGTACATGCCCTTCTTGAGCTTGGCGATCATCTCGGGCGAGGCATGGGGATTCTTGGCGGCGACGTCGAACACCTCGAATTCGGCGTTCATGCAGGTGAGGCCCTTGGCATGGGTGCCGCGATGCAACTTGCCGGTCGTCTTGTCGCGATTGATGTGCTGCAGATGGCCGATCTTGGTGACCAGCGCATCAATTAGAATCCGCTCCGCCTCTTTGCTGTCGTTTTCGTAGCGCTCGAATTCGCTTGAAATGCCTGTATCGGAACTCATGTATCTCCCCCATCCGGCAGGCTGGCAGCCTGCCGACCGATCGCGCAAGAGGCAGAACCTGCCCGAAGCTTGCCAACCAGTTTACGAACGCGTAGCCTAGTTCACTGTTGTCCCGTCATCAATAAAAATTTTTTTCTAGAGGAAGAGTCATGTCAGATACGTCGATTGCCGCCACGCCAGCAAGCCCCGAACCGAAAGAAATCGCGATCCAGAGTCCATTGACGCTGATCATGAAGATCAAGTCGGAGGCCGACTATGAGCAACTCCATACGATGCTAAAAGGGATACAGGCGTCGCCACCCGGCCAGAATCCGATCTGGAAGGCGCTCGAAGATCTTAACAAGGTCCATTTCGCTCGTTTCGTGTTTTTGGACAAGACGAGACTGGCCGTCATCACCACCTACGACGGCAAGTTCGAAGACTATATTAACGACTTCATCAGGGTAATCGGCCACGTATTCGACCAACTCCTGGCCCACATGGAAGACGCTCCGACGAAGAAAGTGAGGGATGACCCGCAGACATTCCTCAAATACGTGTTCGACAACGATCTGCGCGGCATGCCGCCGTTCTACAGCGCCTTCCCGAACGCCACGGTGTCGGACATCAAGGCCGCGCTTGATGAGAAGCAGCAGCGCGAGGGGGGTTAAGGCATCCCGGTTTGGCCCCGCCGGCTTGTCCGGCACCCGCCAGCGACCACCCGCAATTGGCGCGGCACCTGCCGCTTGGCCTGAACAGGAGATTCTTCGATGGACGAGTTGCCACTTCAAGATGCGTTGCCACTTCCCGATATCCAGGCCGTCATCTTGCACACCTACTGGCCATGTGCGTTGCGCACCTTCGTGCTTCAGGTGCAAAATCCCCAAGCTGCGCGGCGATTTCTTGGCAGTCTGGTCAACGGTGACGCTTCCACGCCGCAGCTGGCGACGGCAGACCAGTCGGAACAGAAGCACGCCTATCGCCTCAATGTAGGCATCACCCACGCGGGCCTCAAGGCCCTTGATCTTCCAAAAGCATCGCTGGATAGTTTTCCGGCCGAGTTCGTCGAAGGGGCCTTGGCCCGTGCCGCCGTCATTGGCGACACTGAAGAGAGCGCACCGGAACACTGGCAGCCGCCGTTTGCCGGCCCGGATGTGCACATCCTGGTGTTCCTCTTCATCACTGACCGGAAAAACACCAAACAGACCATCGATACGATCGCCGCCGAGTTGCGCCAGCGCTTCAATGAGAGTGGGGCATGCCGGGAGCTTGCGGTGTGCGAGGCAGATTCCCTGTCGCTCGACAAAGCGCATTTTGGCTACAAAGATGGCTTCGCGCAGCCGACCATCGAAGGCGGGCCGAAGGCGCCACCGCCACCGTGGCCCGGCCCAGGGCGGGCGCCGGATATCAAGGATATCTTGCCGAAAGTGGCACCCGACGAATTCCTGCTCGGTTACGGTAAGCCGAGGATCGGTCCGGTACCGCCCCCTGACGAGCTCTACAAAAACGGCAGCTACGCCGCATTTCGCATCCTCGAACAGGATTGCCATGGATTCGAAACGTTTCTGGAGAAGCAATCCAAAGACACCAAACGCGACAAGGAATGGATCGCCGCGAAACTCTGTGGTCGCTGGCGCAGCGGCGCACCGCTGACCCTGTTTCCAGACGCCGACGACCCGCGGCAGCACGAAGTGGAGAGCATCGATCTCTATAACAGCTTCGACTACAAGAAGACCTGCAAATTCAGCCCGAGCGAGGACTACGACGACAAGTTCGGCAATGTGTGTCCTATCGGGTCGCACATCCGGCGCATGAACCCGCGCCACGCCAAGGTCGCTGGCGACAGCGGCCTGACGCACCGCATCGTCCGCCGCGGACTGCCCTACGGACCCGCCTACGACAAAGACAATCCGGACGATGGTATCGCACGCGGATTGATGGGTCTGTTCATCGGCGCGAGCCTGCTGGACCAGTTCGAATTTCTGATGAAGCACTGGGCCAATGACGGCGGTTTCGCCGGGGTCGGAAAAACCAAAGACCCGATACTCGGCGCCAACAACCCGGAGGACTCGAAGTTCGTGATCCAGGTCGCGGGGGGGAATCCGGTCGTGTTAAAGGGATTTTCGCGCTTCGTCAAAACGCGCGGCAGCGCCTACTGCTTCCTGCCCAGCATCACCGCGCTGAAGTATCTCGCCGTACTGCCACCGCCTCCCGCGTAGCGCACTGTGTCAGCGGCGATGCCGCTGACGCCAAGCCGCGCCGGCCTAAGCCGCTACCTGGAGCAATTCGCGCACCCGCGCAGCGTCGCCTTCCAGCCCGGACAATTCGAATTGCCCGAGGGCTTTCTGGTAGTGCAAGGCGGCACCGGGATGGTCGCCGCGCGCGCGGCGCAGGTCGCCGAACACACAATCGGTGCGCGCCACCTCCAGGCGCGAGTCGCCTTCTTCGAACAAACG
>JAYTCN010000327.1:0-8668 GCA_043736475.1 Paracoccaceae bacterium | reverse complement strand
TTGACCAGTTCGCCGACGCGCAATAGGCCGCTCGGTGCGAGGTGAAAGTTCAGATGTGGTTCAACCGGATTGATCGGTATGTTTTGACCCAAGTACTGGGCCCGTTCGGCTTTTTCGCCCTGGTTTTCACCGGAATTATTTGGTTGACCCAAGCTCTTGGCCTGGTAGACCGCGTTATCGCAAACAACCAGTCGGCGCTGGTATTTCTCGAGTTTTCGACGTTGATACTGCCGCGCGTGCTGGTCAGTATTTTGCCGATCGCGGCCTTTGGCGCCGCACTTTACGCGACGAACAGGCTCTACGCCGAATCTGAAATAGTCGTGATCATGGCTTCTGGCCGATCAAATATGCGCTTGATAGTCCCTTTCCTGGCGATGGGCCTGATCGTCGCTACAATCATGTTCGCAATGACTTTCTATCTGGCGCCGGTCAGCGCCGGGCGTTTGGCAAACCGCATGTATGACATCCGCAATGAGGTCGCCAATTCCTTCATCGCCGAAGGCGAATTTGTCCACCCTTCGAGCGGTGTCACCCTTTACGTCAAGGACACCAGTCGCGAAGGTGAAATGGTCGGAATATTTCTGCACGATCAGCGTGATCCGGCCAATTCGGTCACCTACACGGCGCAAAAAGCGCTGTTGCTGCGTGACGCCAAGATCGCGCGGCTGGTCATGTTCGACGGCATTGCCCAAACCTATCAAAGTGCCAACGGGACGCTCGCTTCGGTCCGTTTCCGGCAATTTTCGTATGATCTGAGCGCGCTGATTGCCGAACCGGCAAGCCGCCGTCGATCTCCCAGCGAATATTTGCTGGGGTCGCTGCGGCATCCTACCGCCGATATGTTGGCAGACAAAAGATTTTCCGCCGGTGACTACGTGGCAGAGGCACACGGACAGCTTTCTGCTCCCTTGCTGGCTTTGATATTCCCGGCACTCGCCATGGCCAGTGTAATGACCGGATCGTACCGCCGGGGCGGAAATGGTGCCAGATTGGCAATTGCAGTTGCAGCCGCCGCTGCGATCCAACTCAGTTCCGTGCTTTCGAAAAGCACGGTCAGCGAGAATCCGGACATGTATTTGGTCAGTTACCTGCCGCCGGCGGTCGCGGCTCTGCTGACTTTCTACCTGCTCGCAGGGAACGATTCGACCCTCGGCTTGCCGTTTTTCCGGCGTTTCAGACCATGACTCTGTACCGTTATATCACCCGACGCTTTCTGATGGCGATCCTGAAGGTCCAGGTCATCATCCTGGGCATCATATTACTTTTCGATACGGTTGATCTCGTGCAAAGGCTGGGTGCCACCTCCGGGGCCGACCAAATTCTGGAACTTACCCTGGTTCGGGCACCGGCGATCGTTTCGCAAACTTTTCCGCTGGTTGTGCTGATCGCCAGTTTATGGACTTTTCTGGGCTTGGCACGATCCAGCGAGCTCGTCGTTTCGCGCGCTTCTGGCGTGTCGGGCCTGAAACTTATTGCCCTGCCGTTGTTCATTTCTTTCGTTCTGGGGCTGTTTGCGTTTTCCGTCGTCAATCCGATCGTGTCTGCGACCAAGCAGCGCGAAGCCCATATCCGCGACGCATTGGGCAATTCGGCCAGTACGCGTTTGTCGTTGAGCGACCAGAACATCTGGCTGCGCCAGAGTGCCGTCAGCGGGCAAATGGTGGTTCAGGCGGCACGGGCCGAACCGGACGGAACCGCCCTTTACGATGTCCGGATATTTGAATTCGATGCGCAAGGACTGGTCCGGAGCCGCGTTGAGGCAAGCCATGCCGCACTGAAGAATGGCAATTGGGTTTTGAACAATGCGCGGCGCTGGGAAATCCAGGGCCAGCCAGATCCCCTGCCAACCGAATTGACCGTGCTGACCATTCCGACCGATTTGACCAGCGCTGAGTTGCTTGACAGTTTTGCCTTGCCCGAAACCATTGCATTCTGGGAACTTCCCGCGTTCATCGCCAGAATGGAAAGTTCCGGTTTCTCGGCCGTGAAACACCGGGTGTTCTTTCAGACCGAGTTGGCAAGACCATTGATATTTGTTGCGATGACCCTGATCGGCGCCGCCTTTTCCATGCGGCCGGTTCGATTTGGCAACGTGAGTTTGATGGTGCTTGGTGCCGTGCTTGCCGGCTTTGCTTTTTACTTCGTGCTCGATGTTGCGGCCTCATTCGGCGCTGCCCGGCAAGTGCCAATACTGGTGGCAGCCTGGGCACCGCCAATCGCGGCAATCATGTTGGCCCTGACCTTGCTACTGCACCTTGAAGACGGCTAAAAAAGACTACTCCGCTGGGGAAAACGGGTGACTTTGGCAAGAGCCTTATCCTGGATCATGATGCTGCTGGCCTTTCTTTTGGTCCCGGCAATCGCATGGTCGCAAGCAAGTCCCGCACCCTCGCTGATCTTGGCCGACAGGATCACCTTTTCGGAAGTTGATGGTCTGCTGGTCGCCGATGGCAACGTTCAGATAGTTTACGATGGAATTAGTCTAAGCGCCGCGTCCCTGACTTACGATTCTGTCAATGGTACGATCAATGCGACGGGCCCGATCATCCTGACCGATTCCGATGGTACGCGGATTTTCGCGGACACAGCGGCATTGTCACCCGATCTGGTTGATGGCCTGATCCGTGGTGCGCGCATATTGCTGGCAAACCGCTTTCAGTTTGCTTCGGCCGAAGTGCGCCGCACCGAAGGTCGATACACAACATTGTTCAAGACTGTCGGGTCGTCGTGCAACGTATGTTTCGACAGACCGGTTCCGATCTGGCAGATCCGCGCCGAGCGGGTGATTCATGACCGGGTCGAAAAGACGCTGTATTTTTCCGATGCCAAGATCGAATTTTTTGGGCTCACTGTCTTGCGCCTGCCATACCTGCGAATGCCTGACCCGACGGTCGCCCGGGCGAGCGGCCTGCTCAACCCTGAATTCCTGTCGGGTGACCTTTTTGGTTATGGCGTTAAACTTCCGTACTACCTTGTTTTGGGCGAACAGTCGGACGCAACGATCACCCCGTTTCTCGCGTCACGGGGAACGGTCATTTTGGAGGGTGAATATCGGCGCATGTTTCGGAACGGCTCGTTCAACATTGACGGCGCTCTGGCGCTGCGCGACGGGATCACCAATGAGGACCTGCGCGGTTATCTCAGAACCGATGCGCAGATTTCACTCGGCCAACAGTTCATCCTCGACATCGAAACAATATCTGTCAGCGACGAAGCCTTCTTGCGCCAGTTCGGCTATTCAGATCAGGACAGGCTGACAAGTTCGGCGATCGTGTCGCGCTATCGAACCATCGACTATACCGAATTGGGGGTTGTCGTATTCCAGAGCCTGCGCGACGACGAAGTTTACGGCACGATACCGGTGATTCTTCCCGAATTCGCTTTCCGTCGGCACGTCCCGACTGATCGAATTGGCGGACAGTTGTCTGTCGGAGCCAACGCAGTTGGCCTTGTACGCAGCGACGGCCGCGACGTCTATCGACTGGGCCTGAGTGCCGATTGGCAGGGTAGCCGGATTTTCGCAAACGGGTTTGTCGCCGAAGCGTTTGCCCGGGCCGACCTCAATGTCTATCGGGTCTTTGACGATGCGGCATTTGACCAGGAATCGGTGCTCAGTTTCGTATCGCCGACCGTGGGCGCAAAGTTGGGTTGGCCCATGGTCCGTCAGTCCGCCGCTGCCCTCGAAGTCTTCGAGCCCATCGTGCAGGTCATTTATACCGGTCAGGGACCCGGCAACGACACTGTTCCGAATGAAGACAGCCAGCAGATCGAATTTGACGAAACCAACCTGTTTTCATTCAACCGCTATCCGGGACTTGACCGTGCCGAGGCCGGATTGCGGATAAACGTCGGGGCAAACTATTCCCTTGCCCGCAGTGACGGATGGAACATCGCGGTTTTTGCCGGACAGGTATTCCGAATCAACAACGATTCACCTTTTTCCGAAGGTTCCGGGCTCGGCACCCAGGTATCCGACCTGCTCGGCGCCCTTATAGTTGAACTTCCCCCCGACTTTCGCATGATAAACCGCGTCCTGTTCGACGACGCACTGGATTTCAAACGCGCGGAGTCGCAAGTGCTGTTCCGCACCGAATCCTACGACTTTGAGGCGTCCTATCTGCATTTGGATGCCGACGCCAATGCCGGCGCCCCGGATACCCGTGACGAGATCAGCCTCGGCGGCAATTGGCAGTTCAGGCCCAATTGGCAAGTGTCGGCGAATGCCCGCTACAACTTGACCGAGGATATTCCAATCGATGCGAGGGGCAGCCTCGCATTCGGCAACGAATGCATCCGGGTCGAACTTTCTGTCTCGCGCAGCTATACGACATCAGATAATGTTCCGCCTGCAACCAATTATGGCCTGACGCTCAATTTGGCCGGTTTTGGCGGTGCTGCCGAAGAAAGATGGCCCGCGGCGGGATGTCGACGGCAATGAACCAAAAAGAAACGTGATGGGGCGGAAAATGATGTTAGTTCGGTCTTTCCTGCTTGCAGCTGCGACAATGTTCCTGGCCTCTCATGGCCAGGCGCAGTCGAGTTTTTCTGCCGCCGTCACCGTCAATAATACGGTCGTTTCCGAATTTGATGTCAACCAGCGAATTGCGCTTTTGTCATCGCTGGGCGCTCCCGAAGAAGGATTGCGCCAGACCGCGATCGAGCAGCTGATCGACGACGAATTGAAACTTCAATTGGGCGACCGTCTGGGGGTTTTGGTAACGGATGAAGCCGTTGCGGCGGGATTGTCCGAATTCACCAGCCAACGCAATCTCGGGGTGGAGCAGTTCCTGTCGCGGACAGCCGATTTCGGTGTCAGCGCCGATACGGTAAATCTCCTGATCAAGGCAGGCCTGGTCTGGCGCCAGATCGTGCAGGGCAGATTCCGCCCGCAGGCGCTGCCGACCGACCGGGAGCTGGACGAGGCGCTGAACATTGAAGCCTCGGCGGCGCGCGAAAGCATTCGCCTTGCCGAAATCGTTCTGCCCTTTGCCGAGCGGGGTCAGAACGAAACTTTCGCCTTTGCCGCCCAATTGTCCGCCGAACTCAATGCGGGGGCGGATTTTGCCGACGCCGCTCGCAGTTTGAGCCGGTCGCGGTCGGCGGCGGAAGGCGGTGCCCTGGACTGGATGCCCAAAGATCGCCTGCCCCCGCTGATTGCCGCTCAGGCGCTGGAATTGAACCCCGGTGAAGTGACTGGCCCTATCCCCTTCCCGGAAGGCGTGGTCATGCTCAAACTGATCGGTCAGCGCGAGGAACCTGCAGACCGGCGACCGGATGTTTTTGTCACTTATGGCGTGGTTTCGCTGGCGGGCGATCCGTCCGCGCTCGCGGCAAAAGCCGACTCGCTCGACACTTGCGCCGACTTCCGCCGCCTTGCCGCCACCGCCGAACCAGGTCAGACGATCTTCGGGCCGGTACCGGCTATCGATATGGAGCCCGCGACGGCCTTTCGCATCGCCCGTCTGGACGTGGGCGAGGCCGATGCAATTCTGACCGAAAACGGCGCATCAGTCCTGTTCCTGTGCGAACGCAGCAGTGCGACCGACGCCGAAATGCGCGACCGGATGCGTGGATTGCTGTTTTCTCGCAGGATTGCCGCGCTGGGTGATGGTTTGCTGCAAGAACTTCGGCGTGATGCGGTGATCGTGATCAAATGAATGATCGGCCACTGGTCCTGACTTTGGGGGACCCTGCGGGAATCGGCCCGGAAATCACCTTTAAGGCCTGGCAAATACTGCGCGATACAGTCCCCTTTGTCGTCCTGGGCGACATCGGCTTCCTTGACCAAATTGCGTTGTCCCATCGCGTGCCCTTGCACAGTTATACCGCCGGCACGAGCGATTGTTCCGAGTTTTTACAGGTTATCGACCATCCGCTTGCTTGTGTTCCGGTGCCCGGAACGCCCGAATTGCGCAACGCCGCTGCGGTTGTTACATCGATTGAAGCGGCGGTGCGTCATGTTCAGTCGGGTCTGTTCAGTGCCCTTGTCACCAACCCGGTCAGCAAGGCAGTCTTGAAAAGTGGCGCCGGCTTTGCCTTTCCGGGCCATACCGAATTTCTCGCCGCCCTGGCTGGTGGCGGCATCACGCCGGTGATGATGCTGGCAACGCCGGAACTTCGCGTGGTGCCGGTGACCAGTCATGTCCCGCTTGCGGAGGTCCCGAAAGCACTGACCGCGAAACTGCTCGAGGTGACGATCCGGACGACGCAAGCCGCACTGATAGCCCATTTCGCCATTCGCAAACCGCGGCTGGCGGTTGCCGGATTGAACCCGCATGCCGGTGAAAGCGGCACAATGGGGCGCGAGGAAATTGAAACGATCATTCCGGTGCTGGACCGTTTGCGTGCACAGGGATTTGACCTGAGCGGCCCGGTTTCTGCCGATACGATGTTTCACAAACAGGCCCGGGAAAAATACGACGCCGCCATCTGCATGTACCATGATCAGGCATTGATCCCCGTGAAAACATTAGATTTTTCCAACGGGGTCAACGTGACATTGGGCCTGCCCTTCATCCGCACCTCGCCCGACCACGGCACCGCCTTTGCCATCGCCGGTAGCGGCGTCGCCGATCCGTCCAGTCTTGTTGCCGCACTCCGGTTGGCCTGGGACATGGCGCGAGCATGACAATGTCGTTTGACGGCCTGCCGCCTCTGCGCGACGTCATTACCGCATTCGGATTGAACGCAAGGAAGTCGTTGGGGCAAAATTTCCTGTTGGATTTGAACCTGACGGCAAAAATTGCCCGCCGTGCCGGCGATCTTGATCAATGCGACGTCCTCGAAATCGGTCCGGGTCCGGGCGGGTTGACACGGGCTTTGCTGGCCGAAGGCGCGCGCCATGTTGTGGCGATCGAACGCGACGCCCGATGTCTGCCGGCCTTGGCGCAGATATCGCGCAATTATCCAGGTCGATTGCATGTCATCGAAGGTGACGCGCTGGCGATAGACCCGACCAGTTTTCTGACACCGCCGATCAGGATTGTTGCCAACCTGCCCTACAACGTCGGCACCGAGCTGCTGGTGCGCTGGCTCACGCCGGAAAAGTGGCCGCCGTTTTGGACCAGTCTGACGCTTATGTTCCAGCGTGAAGTCGCGCATCGGATCGTCGCCCGCCCGGGTTCAAAAGCCTATGGCAGATTGTCGCTTCTGGTCGAATGGCGGTGCAACGCCCGTATTGCCTTCGACATTCCGCCGGAAGCCTTTACGCCGCAACCAAAAGTGACCTCTTCCGTTGTCACGTTCGAACGGCTCGGGCAGCCGCGCTATCCAGCCGATCCGGCAATCCTGGAGCGACTGATCCAGCAGGCTTTCGGTCAGCGCCGCAAGATGTTGCGCGCCAGCCTGCGCGGATTGCGGCACAATATCGACGAGCTATTGCAATTGGCCGGAATCGCCCCGACCGATCGGGCCGAAGCGGTCGATCTGCAGCGGTTCTGCGCCCTCGCCCGCTTGCTGGCTGACGGTTAGTCAGCCGCTGAGACCTCGGCTGTGGATTCTGCCGCTGTTTCCACCGCACCGGTTTTTCGGGCACGGTTCTGACCACCACGCGACCGGCTGCGGGCGACTTGTTGCGGGTTTTCCGGCGTTGGCACCAGTTCACCGGCTTCTGCATCAAACGGCAACTCGAACGCGGCCATTTCAGGCTGTGGTCGCGTCGGTTCAAACGGATGCGGTTCCGGGCGTTCATGGGGTTCATGAATTGACTGCGGCTGGCCAAATTGCGTTTGTTCAAACGCCTGCGGCTGCTGCTCGCCGGGCTCTTCGCCCTCATAACCGCTGGGACGCTGGCCCTGCTGACCTTCGCCGCTCTGGCGCATTTCGGCCTGCTGGCTCAGCGCTTCGCCCAGCATCCTTGAATAATGTTCCGAGTGCTGCAGAAAATTCTCTGCCGCAACGCGGTCATTCGACAATTGCGCGTCGCGGGCAAGACTTTGATATTTCTCGATAATTTGTTGCGGAGTTCCGCGCACTTTTCCATCTGGGCCTGCGGAATCGAAAACCCGATTCACGATATTGCCCATCTGGCGCCGGTTATTGTTGTTATTGTTACTGTTAATGTTGCTTTTGTTGCGCGAGCGCGATTTGTTTTGAGGTCTCATTAGATCCGGTTTTCTGCCTGTATCAGGCGTGGGAGGGCTTGCTTGTTGAACCGTTTGACGCAGGTATTTGGCGTCTTGGCTTCCCGGTGTTTGGTTAACGTCACTGCTGCCAAGGGACCGAGAATATATCTGCGTATCCCCACAGTACGCCTAGGTTATGACCATGTTTAGGGTAAAGACAAGGGATAAACCGCTTTTCTTGCGCATTTGCCTGGCTATGCGGCGCTATTGCGCGTCTCGGCGCCGCAGTTCGACGACCCTGTCGTGGCCATTGATGTCGCGGTGGACCAGCACATCGCCCAGGTCGCGACGATTCAACAATGCCGCGACAGCCGATGCCTGCCGATAGCCGGTTTCAAACAGGGCCCGACCTCCCGGCCGCAATTTTTCCGCGAGACCGGCAAAGATCGCTTCATAGGCTTCAAGACCAGTCGTTCCCGGGGTCAGTGCGGAAACCGGCTCCCAGAGCCGGATATCGGCGGCAAGGCCTGCCATTTCGGACCCCGCGATGTAGGGCGGGTTGCTGATGATCAAGTCAAATTGACCGGCGACCGCCGAAAACCAAT
>JAYTCN010000326.1:0-8687 GCA_043736475.1 Paracoccaceae bacterium | reverse complement strand
CGGTTTTCGGCGGCAATTACATGGAAGAACAATTCGGCGGCGACCCCGGCATGCTCGCCCAACTGAACGACCCCTTGGTGCATTGCCTGATCATCTCCGGCGGCCTCGACTCCTGTTTCGGTGACAGCGCAGCGGTGATGGCCGACGCCGCCGACGGCGTGGTCGAAGGCCAGCCCATCGACAAGGGCTGGATGCTCTGGCCCCCCATCCCCTATGCCTTCAACACCATCAACTACGGCGTCGGCCAGGCGCCCTCGGCCCCCGACCGCGACCACTGGCTCGGCACCGACGACCAGACCCGCGACGTCGTCGCCCGCATCATCTATGGTTTCCGCATCTCGGTCCTGTTCGCCCTGATCGTCGCCGGGTTATCCTCGATCCTCGGCATCATCGCCGGTGCGGTTCAAGGCTATTTCGGCGGCTGGCTCGACATCATTTTTCAGCGCCTGGTCGAGATTTGGTCCTCGACCCCCAGCCTCTATGTCATCATCATCCTCGCCGCCATTTTCACCATGAGTTTCCCGCTGTTGTGTATTCTGATCATCGCCTTTTCCTGGACCAGCCTCGTCGGGGTCGTGCGCGCCGAATTCCTGCGGGCCCGCAATTTCGAATATGTCCGCGCCGCCCGCGCCCTTGGCGTCCGCGACCGCACCATCATGTTCCGCCACGTCCTGCCCAATGCCATGGTCGCCACCCTGACCCTGCTGCCGTTCCTGATCACCTCGGCGATTTCCTCGCTGGCGGTGCTCGACTACCTCGGCTTTGGCCTGCCGGCCTCCTACCCCTCGCTCGGCGAACTTGCCCTGCAGGGCAAAAACTACGTCACCAAACCCTGGCTCGGCTTTTCCGCCTTCACCACCTTCGCCCTGATGCTGTCGCTGCTGGTGTTCATCTTCGAAGGCGTCCGCGACGCCTTTGACCCGCGAAAGACCTTCCGGTGATGGCGCTTCTGGACGTCAGCAACCTCAAAGTTTCCTTCACCCAATCCGGGCGACAAACCGATGCGGTGAAAAACGTCGCCTTCACCCTCGCCAAAGGCGAAACCCTTGCCATCGTCGGCGAAAGCGGTTCGGGCAAATCGGTTACCGCCCTGGCCACCGTCTCGCTGCTGCCAGACTCAGCCAATGTAACGGGTTCCGTCAAATTCGAAGGCAAGGAACTGATCGGCGCCAGCCCGCTAACCCTGCAACACATGCGCGGCAACGACATCGCCTTCATCTTTCAGGAGCCGATGACCTCGCTCAACCCGCTGCACCAGATCGAACGCCAGATCGGCGAAAGCCTCGCCCTGCACCAGGGCCTCAGCGGCCAGGCCGCCAGGGCCCGCACCATCGACCTTCTGACCCGCGTCGGCATCCGCGACCCCGAATCGCGCCTCAAGGACTATCCCCACACCCTGTCCGGCGGCCAGCGCCAGCGGGTGATGATCGCGATGGCGCTCGCCAACAAACCCGCCATCCTGATCGCCGACGAGCCGACCACCGCGCTCGACGTCACCATCCAGGCCCAAATCCTCACCCTGCTGGCGCAAATCCAGCGCGAGGAAGGCATGGGCCTGTTGTTCATCACCCATGACCTCAACATCGTCCGCCAGATCGCCGACCGCGTGGCGGTGATGCAAGGCGGCGAAATCGTCGAAACCGGCCCGACCGCCGAGATCTTCGCCAACCCCCAGCACCCCTACACGATCAGACTGCTCGAAGCCGAAGCCAAAGGCGGCCCCGGCCCGGTGCCGGAAGGTGCACAGGTAACCCTCAAAACCGACGCCCTGAAAGTCTGGTTTCCGATCAAGCGCGGCCTGATGCGCCGGGTCAGCGGCCATATCAAGGCCGTCAACCGCGCCGATATCTCGATCCGCCAGGGCGAAACCCTTGGCGTGGTCGGTGAAAGCGGCTCTGGCAAAACCACCCTCGCCCTCGCCGTCATGCGTCTGATCGCCAGCGAGGGCGCGATAACCCTCAACCAGACCCGCATCGACGGCCTGCGCAACCGCGAAGTCCAGCCGCTGCGGCGTGACATGCAGATGGTGTTCCAGGACCCGTTCGGCTCGCTGTCGCCGCGCATGAACGTCGCCGAAATCGTCGCCGAAGGCCTCGGCGTCCACGGCCTCGACCCCGGCGAAAACCGCGACCAACTGGTCGCCGGCATCCTCGCCGAAGTCGGCCTCGACCCCGCCACGTCCACCCGCTATCCGCACGAATTCTCCGGCGGCCAGCGCCAGCGCATCGCCATCGCGCGGGCGATGATCCTCAAGCCGAAACTGGTCGTCCTCGACGAACCGACTTCGGCGCTGGACATGACCGTGCAAGTCCAGATCATCGACCTGCTGCGCACCCTGCAAGCCAAACACGCCCTCGCCTACCTGTTCATCAGCCACGACCTCCGCGTCGTCCGGGCGCTCAGCCACAAGGTGATGGTGATGAAAGATGGCGACGTGGTGGAAGCGGGGTTGACAAGCGAAGTGCTGGGGGCGCCGCAGCAGGCCTACACCAAGGCCCTGATGCGGGCGGCGTTCGGCTAGTTACCCCGTTTCCCCGGACTTGATCCGGGGTCCCTTTCGCCCCGCCGAACCCCCTCATCCGGCGCTTGCGCGCCACCCTTACCCCGCTCCAAACCGCTTGCCCCCACCCCCTCCGCTATGGGAACATACCAAGAACATAAACCCGCGAGACTCACCCTGTCGCACGCGCCCAACATCCTCGACCGCCACCCGATCCGCCAACCGCGGCAAGCGACGCTTGCCCCCGGCATCGCGCTCAATCTCGGCCGCGCCCACGAGCTTTGCGGCCCGTCCCGCCGCACCCTGGCGCTGATGTTCGCCGCCAAAACAGACGGCCCCGTCCTGTGGATCCGCCAGTCCTGGCGCGGCAGCCATCTGCACGCCGACGGCATCGCGCCGCTGTTCAACCCCGGTCGGTTGCTCATGGTCGATGCCGCCCGCGACGACGACCTTTTGTGGGTAATGGAGGAGGCCCTGCGCACCGGTGCCGCCCCGTTGATTGTGGCCGATATCGCCCGGCCGCTGCCCCTTACCCCGGTACGGCGGCTGCATCTTGCCGCCGAAACGGGGGCCGAAAAGGCCACGGAACCGCCACTGGCCCTGCTGCTGGTGCCCGGTGAGGGCGGGTCGCAAGGCGTTGAAACCCGCTGGCGCATGGTGCCCGCACCCGGCTGGGCTGCCGATGGCCCTGCAAGCTGGGTCTTGTCGCGGCTGCGCTCAAGGCTCGACCCGCTGCGGGACTGGCGGCTGACAAGGGACAAAAAGCAGATGGTCGTCGCCGAACGCGTTGCCGAGCGGGAACTCGATAACGCTTGAACGGAACGCCGAAGCACGCCCCCAAGCCATCAATCCAGAGCATCCAATTGCCAAAACCCGGCGAAAAATTCAACGGCTTGAAACGACCGGGACTGGGCAAGGCGCTGTACCCTCTGTAACTTCGCCGAAAACAGGAGAGATTCATGACGAATATCGGATGGGGATTGATCGGGGCAAGCACCATCGCCAGCGAGTGGGTGATCGGCGCCATTCGCGAATGCAGTGGCGTGATCCATTCTGTGATGAGCACGTCGGCAGCGCGCGGGGCGGACTACGCGACGCGCCACGCAATTCCCAATTCCGACACATCGATCGCCACGCTTCTGGCGCGGCCCGAAATTGTCGCCGTATATATATCGACCACCAACGAACTGCACCAGCAACAGGCATTGGCCGCGATCAAGGCCGGTAAACATGTGCTGTGCGAAAAGCCCTTGGCATTAACCGTTGCGGACGCCGAAATGATGGTAGCGGCGGCGGATGCGGCGGGGGTGATATTTGCCACCAACCACCATATCCGGAACGCCGCGACGATGCGGGCGATGCGCGAGGCGATCAAACGCGGCGACATTGGCCGCCCGCTGGCGGCACGGGTTTTTCACGCGGTCAGCCTGCCGGAGAATTTGCAAGGCTGGCGGATCAATTCGGCGGCGGCGGGCGGCGGGGTGATTTTGGATATCACCGTGCATGATGCCGATACTTTGCGCTTCGTGCTCGATGATGAGCCGGTGGAGGTGACCGGCTTTGCCCAGTCTGGCGGCATGGGGGTTGGCGGGGTTGAGGATGCGGTGATGGCGGTGCTGCGCTTCAAATCGGGGTTGATCGCGCAGGTGCACGACGCGTTTACCGCCAAACATGCGGTGACCGGGTTGCAGGTATTCGGCAGCGAGGGGACGCTGATCGGTTCTGACTGCATGACCCAGCAAGCCAAAGGCGAAGTGCTGCTGACCAACGACGCCGGATCGCGGGCTTTGGTCCTGGAGCACGAGAACCTGTATGCGCGGGCGCTGCGGCGGTTCCATGCGGCGATGGCCGGCACCGATACGGTGGCCGCCACCGGCGCGGACGGCGTGCGGTCGCTGGCGGTGGCGCTGGCGGTGGCGGAGGCATGCGCGACGGGGAAGGCGGCAAGGATTCACGCGTGACGTCGCCCGACATCGTCATCATCGGCAGCGGCATGGCCGGGGCTTCGGTCGCTGCGGGGCTGGCGGGCAGCGGCGCGACAATCCTGATGCTGGAACGTGGCCAGCAAATCTTGGCGGACGGACACGAACGCGATCCGCGCTCGGTGTTCGGCACCGGGCATTACATGCCGCAAGAGCAATGGGTCGATCAACATGGCAAGGCGTTTACGCCCGGCAACCACTACAACATCGGCGGCAACTCCAAGTTCTATGGCGCGGTGATGTTCCGTTATCGGGCCGAGGATTTTGCCGCGATGGCGCACGAGGAAGGCGTCTCGCCCGCCTGGCCGTTTGGCTATGCCGAGCTGGCCCCGTGGTACGATGCGGCGGAAAAGCTCTACAACGTGCGCGGTGCCCTCGGACAGGACCCGACCGAACCCGTCCACGCCAGCCCGTATCCATTCCCTCCGGTGCCCGACGAGGCACCGATCGCCGATGTGCGCGCGCGGCTGGTCAAGGCCGGGGCCAAGCCGTTTTCGCTGCCGCTGGCGGTGGATGTCGACGAATGGCTGAAGCACGGCAACATTACCTGGGACGGGTTCCCCGATACCCGCAGCGGCAAGATGGATGCCGAGACCTGCGGGCTGGCGGCGGCGGCGAAAAATCCGGGCTTTCGGCTGGAGACCCTGGCGCTGGTGACGCGGCTTGACGCGGGTGTCGATGGCAAGATCGTCGCCGTGCATTACCGGCAGAACGGCCAGCACCACCGGGTTGCGCCGAAAGTCGTGGTTCTGGCGGCGGGCGCTGTTCAGTCAGCGGTATTGTTGCTGCGATCAGGGCTGGCCAACAAATCGGACCAATTGGGTCGCAATTTCATGAACCACAATTCCACGGCACTCATTGGCGTCAGCCCGAACTTTGTGAACGACGCAGTGTATCAGAAAACCATTTCAATGAACGACTGGTATCTGAGCGATGGCCAAGGCGGGTTTCCTTTGGGCAATATCCAGCTGCTGGGTCGGGTGACCGGTGAAATCCTGCGCGGTCAGGTCAAGCTCGCACCAGGGTTTGCGCTTGACTGGATGGCCCGCCACTCGGTTGATTTCCTTGCCATGACCGAGGATTTGCCGCGTGCCGACAGCCGGGTGACCCTGGATGGAGACCGGATCAGGCTGGCGTGGACGCGGTCAAATACGGTCGCGCATCGGCGACTGACCAGCAAATTCAAGGCGACGTTACGCCAGATCGGCTTTCCAATCGTCCTGACCCGGCTGTTTGACGGGCGGGTGCCCTCGCACCAGTGCGGCACCACGCGGATTGGCGACGACCCGGCGCAATCGGTGCTGAACCCGGAATGTCGGGCGTGGGATCATGGCAACCTGTTCGTCCCCGATGCCGGCGCCTTGCCCACTTCGGCCGCGGTCAACCCGGCATTGACAGTCGCGGCGATGGCATTGCGCACTGCTGCCAATATCGCCAAGACGGGCTGAGCGGGCGCGACGCGACCGGCTGGCCCGGCGTCACCGCTCGCCAGTCCGCAAATCATCGCGCCGGAACACATGTCCGGGCAGGCTGGCGATCAGGGCGGAGGCGCGGCCAAGATGGGCGCGGATGGCGCGGGCGGCGGTCTTGCGTTTGCCCGCCAGAATCGCCTTGGCGATGTCGTGGTGCTCGGCCAGCGATCTGGCGATGGCGTCGGTGGTCAGCGCCGGGCCGATCTGGGCGAGGATCAGCGACAATTGCAGTTGCCGGTCCAGTCCCAGCAATTGCCGGTTGTCTGCCGCATCGAGGATCGCTTCGTGGAATTGCCGGTTTTCCTCCAGATAGGCGGCGATGTTGCGGCGCTTGCCCGGCACCGCGATCGGGGCGATGGCGCGGATGAAACGCGCGCGGATGCAAGGGTCGTCGATCCGTTCCGCGGCTTTGCGGGCAGCATAAGCCTCCAGCTCGGTGCGGATTTCGAACAATTCCAGCGCTTCGCGGAAACTGAGCCGCCGCACGATGGCGCCGCGATTGGGGATGATCTCGATCAGCCCCTCGGCATCCAGACGGCGAAACGCCTCGCGCAGCGGCCCGCGGCTGACCCCGAGTTCCCGCGTCAGTTCTGCCTCGATAAGGCGCTGTCCGGGGGCAAGCGCCCCTTGCCGGATCGACCGGGTCAGACGCTCGGCCACGCTTGCGCCGGTATCGCCGCGTTTGGGAAGGATGCTGTCGCCCATGTCCTGCCTGACAATTGTTCGACAATCCTTAGCAGCTCGTCTTGACTCGCGCAATATTGTCCTACAATCTTGTCCGACAAAATGGAGTTCGCCATGAAAATCGGCAAGCAGGGCAGGGCGGCTACGGCGATCAGCACCTCGGATGCCGACAGCCTGACAATCCGTGGCCGCGACTTGTGCGGCGATCTGATGGGGCGGCTGAGTTTCACCGAACACTTCTACCTTTTGGTCACTGGCCGCGAACCCACGGAAAAACAACGGTTTTTCCTCGACCTGCTGCTGGTGGCCATAGCCGAGCACGGTCTGGTGCCGACCAACGTGGCGGCGCGGATGACGCTGGCCGCCGATCCGGCCTCGATCCAGGGCGCGGTGGCGGCAGGGATTCTGGGCTGCGGCTCGGTCATACTGGGAGCTTCGCAATATTGCGGGGAATATCTGCTGAAAGCAGCGACTGCGCCTGATCTTGCCGCCCACGTGCAGGCGATCAAGGACCGGGGCGGCATCGTGCCTGGCTTCGGCCACCCGCTGCACAAGCGCTTTGACCCCCGCACGCGACGGATCAACGACTTGCTGGTGCAACATGGCGCGGGCGGGCAATTCACGGCTTTGGCCAATGCGACGGTGCCGGTGGTGGCGCAGGTTTGGGGCAAGCCCTTGCCGATGAACGTGTCGATGATGATCGCGGCAGTGCTGCTCGACCTCGATTTTCCCGCTTCCATGCTGAAGGCGATCCCGATTCTGGCCCGCACGGCCAGCCTGCTCGCCCATCTTGCCGAAGAACAGGTCACGCCGATCGGCTTCACCATGGCCCATGCCGCCGAAACGGCAATTTCCTATGAGCCATGATGCATAATCCCGCTGTTGAAACACCGCCATGGCGGGGACAGGCGATGGCGGATGACGCCGCCTTCCGGGTTCAGCTCGCCTACCTTTTGGAACGTTCCAAATTTTACCGGGACAAGCTTGCCGGGTTCGGGCTGGTTGGCGGTTTGGCGGATATCGCGGCGTTGCCGTTCACCGAAAAAGATGAACTTCGGGCAAGCCGGACGGCGGATGCGGCGATCGGCACCCATCTGGCCGCACCAGACACCGATATTGTCCGGATCTATTCGACCAGCGGTACAACCGGTGCGCCGAGTTACATTCCGCTGACCGCGCGCGACCTGGCCGACTGGATCGAGATTTCGTCGCGCTCTTACAGCGCGTCGGGGCTGGCTGCGGGCGACCGGATTGTAACAACCTATGGCGCCGGTCCATTTGTGGCCGGTGTCACCCTCGATGCTTTCAACGCCTTGGGCCTGTGCCATATCCCGGTTGGGGCCGGAAATACCGAAAAGCTGATCGCGGCGGTGCAGAACCTGCGACCGCAAGCGATGGCCCTGACGCCCTCTTACGCCCTGCGTTTGGCGGAATGGGCCGGCGAGCGCGGTATTGACCTCGCAGCTTCCAGCGTCAGACGGCTGTTGGTCGCGGGAGAACCCGGCGGCGGCGAGCCGGAATTGCGGGCCAGGTTGCAAGCCGCCTGGGGGGCACAAGTGACCGAGGCGATGGGAATCGGCGATATTTCGGTCTCGCTCTGGGGCGAATGCGAGGCAAGGGCGGGCATGCATTTTTCCGGGCGCGGCATCGTGCATTTTGAGCTGATCGACCCCGACACCGGCGCCGTCAGGCCACTGGCAGACGGTGCCGAGGGCGAGTTGGTCTACACGCACTTGCGCCATCAGGCGACCCCATTGCTGCGCTTTCGCAGTCGCGATCACGTGCGGCTTTCGACCGGCAAATGTTCCTGCGGACGCACCAGTCCGCGCGTTCGCTGCATCGGACGCACCGATGACATGCTGATCTTGCGCGGCGTGAACCTGTTTCCATCCGCTTTGCGCGAAGTGGTCAGTGAATTTGCCCCCGCCGTCAGTGGCGTGATCTCGATCCGGCCTGTTCGCAGGGCGGTAAAACAGGAGCCACCGCTGCCGGTTCTGGTGGAACTTGCGGCTGGCGGCAGCAATGAGGGGCTGGCGCAACGGATTTCCC
>JAYTCN010000325.1:0-8709 GCA_043736475.1 Paracoccaceae bacterium | reverse complement strand
GCCGAGGTGACGGGCGAGAAACCGGCAGGGATGTATCAGGGGCGCACTTCGGTCAACACTTTGGCACTGACGATGGAGCAGGGGTTTGAATATTCGGCGGATTCTTATGCCGACGAGCTGCCGTATTATGTTCCGGGACCGGAAGGGCCGTTCCTGATCGTGCCTTATACGCTCGATGCCAACGACATGCGCTTTGCCACGCCGCAGGGGTTCAATTCGGGGGATCAATTCTTTGCCTATCTGCGCGACACATTCGACGTTTTGCATGCCGAGGGCGGGCGGATGATGTCGGTCGGCTTGCACTGCCGTTTGGCCGGGCGGCCGGGAAGGGCGGCGGCTTTGGTGCGGTTTCTGGATTACGTGCAAGCTAAAGGCGGGGCCTGGGTGACGACGCGGCTGGCCATTGCCCGGCATTGGCGGGAGGTTCACCCGAGGGTCTGAACTGGCGCCGGAATATGCCCCCATTTCGCCAGATCGGCGAGGGTTTCGGCGATGCTGATTTCGGCGGAGCGGAAACTGATGCCGAGATCGCGTCTGATCTTGCTGGTGTCGTAGCGCGGCACCCGGCCAAGGTGGGTGCGCATATAGGTGCCGCTGCCAGACGGCTGGGCGTAGCTGACGAGTTTCAACAATGTCGTGCCAAGTCGATTGTCCATCGGCAGTTTGGCGACTTTGCCGGTCGGATAGCCGAGGCGTTTGATCAGAGCAACGATCTGGCGCATCGAGGCGTTCGCGCTGGCGCAGAGGTAGCGGCCCTGTGCAGCGGGGTTCTCCAGCGCGGCGATATGGGCGGCGGCGACGTCGCGCACATCGGCGAAGCCCCAATTGAAATCCATGATGACGGGGTATGTGCCGTTCATTATATCCGCCAACATCTGGGTTGAGGTGTTGATCGCCTTGGTATGAGCCGGGCCGACGACCATGAAGGGGTTGATGACCACGAGGTCGAAGCCGGGCTTTTCGCGGGTCATGAAATCCCACGCGGCGCGTTCGGCGAGGGTTTTGGAATAGTAGTAGGGGTTTCGGGTCAGGCTGCTTTTGTCGTTCCAGTCGGCCTCGGTCAGCACCCGCGTGCCGGGTTCATCGGTGATGGCGGCGACCGAGGAGGTGAGGACAACCCGGCGCACGCGCGGACTTCTGGCGGCGGCTTGCAGCAGGGCAAGCGTGCCGTTGACCGCAGGGTCAAAAAGGTCGTGTTGCGGGTCCTTGACATTGACCACATAGGGGCTGGCCAGGTGGAGGATTTGATCAACATCGACGTGGGCCGAGAATGGGTCGGGGTCGCGGAGGTCGGCTTGGACCAGGTGCAGGTGGCCGGCACCGGGCAAGGCGGCGAGATGGGCGTTGCGGATTGGATCATTCGGGTCGCGGACGGTGCCAATGACGCTGCGGCCTTTGGCCAGCAATTGTTCGACCGCGTGGGCAGCGATGAAGCCGTTGGCGCCGGTGACGAGGATGGGTTTGTTCATGGCGCTGCATAGCAGCCGAGGCTTGACTTCGCCATGCTGTCGGCGATTTTGGGCGAAACGCTTTTGCGGGGAAGACCATGGACGAAATCCTGATGCCAGATGCGCCGATGCCTGAATGGGCGCTGGGCAAGGTCAACCTCGCCTCGCCGCGTCTTGGCACCCAAGCCGTGAAGTGCAGCGACGATTTCTTTGCCCCGATGGCCCGCATGCTGGCCGACGGGCCGGCGGTCTGGAAGCCGGGGCTCTATGACGACAACGGCAAATGGATGGACGGCTGGGAGAGCCGTAGGCGGCGCGATGGCCAGCACGACTGGTGCATCGTCAGGCTGGGGGTGACCGGCCGGGTTGCCGGGGTGGATTTCGACACCGCGCATTTCACCGGAAATTATCCGCCAAGTGCCTCGGTCTGGGCAATGAAATCGGACACCCAACCAACCAATCTGGGCAATTGGAAGCCGCTGGTACCGACGACGGCCTTGGGGCCGTCGGCGCATCATTTTGCCGCCGCCACCCACAATGAGGCGATGAATTGGCTGAAGGTCAGCCTGTATCCCGACGGCGGCCTGGCGCGGCTGCGGGTTTATGGCGACGTAGTGCCGGAATGGGGGGCGAAGAAGACTTCGGTCGAACTGTCGGCGCTGAAAAACGGTGGCCGGATCATCGCCTATAACAACGCCCATTACGGCGATGTCGGGGCGCTGCTGGCTGCGGGACGCGGCAGTTTCATGGGTGACGGCTGGGAGACCCGGCGGCGGCGCGAACCGGGGAATGACTGGATAATCGTCGCCTTGGGTGCTGCGGGGATTATCGACAAGATCGAGATCGACACCGCGCATTTCAAGGGAAATTTCCCCGATCGCGCCTCGGTTCAGGCGGCGAATGTCGCATGGGGCAACGAGGCGAGCCTGGCGACCCAGGCGATGTTCTGGCCGGAACTGTTGGGTGAGAGCAAGCTGAAGGCCGACAAGCTGCACCGGTTCGACGTAAAATCCGCCGTGCCGGTCAGCCATGTGAAACTGAATATTCACCCCGATGGCGGGGTCAGCCGGTTTCGGGTCTGGGGCAAACGGGTGTGATTGTTGCCGAGCCTCTGACGGCGGCGGCTTTCGCACCCTTTGGCCGGGTGATCGAGGCCGATCCGGCGACGGCACGCGAGATCAACGGCGGGTTCAGCACGCGGTTTCATGCCTTGGCGCAGGTGGAGAGCGACGCCGATGTGGTGCTGTCGATCTTTCGCGGGCGCGTGCGGCCTTTGTCGGTGGCGATGGTCGAACGGCATCCGCTGGGCACCCAGGCCTTTGTGCCCTTGCAGGGCAAGGACTGGCTGGTGGTGGTGGCGGAGAAGCCGGAGGCAGCGGCGCTGCGGGCATTTTTTTGTCGTGGCGACCAGGGGGTGCAGTATGGCGTCGGCGTCTGGCACCATCCGTTGCTGGTGCTGGGCGAGCCGCAGGATTTTCTGGTGGTGGACCGGCAGGGTGAGGGGGCGAATCTGGAGGAGGTTTTCTTCGCCGAAGCGGTATCGCTTGGAACTTGAGTCTGTGCTGTTCCGGACATGATGCGGGACCGGCGTGCCGGAGCGGCCGGTACGAGAAGACCCCGGCGCAGGGCCGGGGCAGCGGATTGCCCGGTTGCCGCAACTGTGAAGCGGGTGGATGTTGACAACGACGCCGCGATTGGATTTGGTCCGGGGATGAAGATTTTCGTGGTCCTGCTGGTATTGCTTTCGGCACTGACTTTTGGGCAGACGCTGGCGTCGGCGGATGACATGGGTTCAGGCGCATCTGCGGACTGCGACGCATCGATGCCGCTGACAAGCGCGCCTTGCGATGCGGCGGCGCATGCCGACGCCGCGCTTTGCAACATGGTGCCGGGCTGCGACAGCGTGCGCAACCTGACCTCGGCCATGGCGGATGTTTCGGCTTTCGCCAACATTCACGTCCGGCTGTTCTGGCGCGCCGGCATCGGCGAAGCGGCGGCTGCTTCGGCTTTTCTGCCAGTGGATTTTCCCCCTCCCCGAGCCTGACCAGGCATCGCCGGATTGAGGGCTGCGCCGGCGACTGCGCAGTTCGCGTTGCGCCCGTTGCGCGATGCCGACCTCGATTCAATTGGCCGATGCCAGGTTGCGCGATCCTGCAAACAGTCGGTTTCAAAGCATCGGGAGATGTAAATCATGGCAGAAATCCTGAACAAGACCGGACCGATCGTGTTGACCAGTCCGGGCGACAGCGACAGCGGGTGCTGTGGGCACGAGCCCGCGCCACGGGACAGGACCGCGAATGGCACCGGATTGGGGCGCTGGCGAATTTTCGGCGTCTTTTCCGTTGCCGTTGCCGCCAGCCTTTATCTCGGCTGGCCGTGGCTGGTTGCCGCGGGTCTGGCGCCGTTCATTCTTGCCATGGCGCCCTGTGCGGTGATGTGCTCGGTGGGGCTGTGCGCGATGGGTGGCAAGAAGGCAGCCGCGCCGCTGGTACCGACCAAAGCCGGTTCAAGACTGGCGAAATAGGAACCGAAAGATGGCACATATGCTTTCGCGCCGCCAAGTTCTAGGCGAGGGCGTCGCGGCGGCGCTGCTGCTGATCGCGCCGGCATGGTCGCGCAAAGCCGTAGCGGCCGCGCCGGACGAAATCGCGCGGCGTTTCGCCTTTCTCAGCGCCAACGGCAATTCCAACTGCTCGAACGAGTTTCGCGATTCGATTGCGGCGATGCCGGACGGGGCGCGTCTTTTGGGCTCGTGCTGCGGGCCGATGGCCGAGCACCGTTACCGCGAGCAGATCGAGGGCCTGAAGGAATTCGCCGGATTCAGCGAAATTCCGCCCGATCCCTATGACATCGACGCGGCTTTCGCCAAGCGGATGATGCCGAATTTCGAGCTGGAACTCAGTTCCGATGAACAGGCTGTCTACGATCTTGCCAGCGAAGTGTCGGCGGAAAAGGGGCCATGCTGCTGCAAATGCTGGCGCTGGAACACATTCGGCGGCATGGCCAGGCTGCTGATCCGCGACCGCGGCTTCGACGGCATTCGCGTTGGCCAGGTCTGGGATCTGGTCGATGGCTGCGGCGGCGATTCGCATGCGCACTGAAAAATCACCCAATCAACAACCGAGGTCTGAAATGATTCCTGCAAAATCACTGAAACGCGCCGTCGCCGCGCTGCTGCTGGCGGGCGGATTCGCCGCCGTTGCCACCCAGCCCGCCCGCGCCGAAACCCTGGCCGAGCTGGCCCAGGCAACGCATTATCACGGCATCGCTTTTAACCGGGCTGGGTCGGCGGAGCTTTTGCTGGCCACCCACCACGGCATATTCGCGGTGACGGCGGACGGCACGGCAACGCGGGTGTCGCCGGTGCACGATTATATGGGGTTCTCGCCCGACCCGTCTGATCCGCTGGGTTATTTCGGCAGCGGCCATCCGGCGGAAGGCGGCAATTCCGGGGTGTTGCAGAGCCGTGATGGCGGGGCGACGTGGAGGCAGGTGGCTGAGGGCGTGGAAGGGCCGGTGGATTTTCATCAGATGGATGTCAGCCCGGCTGATCCCAAGGTCATTTACGGCCGCTACGGCGCATTGCAGGTCAGCCGCGATGGCGGCGAGAGCTGGGAAATTTCCGGTGAGTTGCCGCCAAAGGCGATCGGCATTGCCGCCTCTGCGCAGGTTGCGGAACGATTGTATGCGGCGACCGAGGGCGGATTGTTGGTCAGCGGCGATTCCGGCGGTGCGTGGGAAGTGGCGGGGTTCGAGGGCGAAGTGGTCTCGGTGGTCGAAACCGGGGCCGACGGCGCCTTGTTCGCTTTCGTGCTGGGTACGGGGATGGTCAAGGGCAACGAGGGCGATCTGGCCAACTGGCAGGAACTGGCGAATGAATTCGGCGACAGCATACCCCTGCATATGGCGGTTGATCCGTCCGATCCGGACCGGCTGGCCCTGACCAGCCAGGACAACGGCGTTTACCTGAGCGAGGATGGCGGGGTTAGCTGGACCCGGTTGGGGACGGGCAGCTGATGGTGCTCTGGCCGCGGATTGCGGCAGGGGCGACAGTGGCAATCACGGCGGGTTTGGTGGTGGTTCTGGCGGGTCGCATGACAAATGGCCCGGACGGTGCGGCGCTGTATCAGGAGCATTGCGCCTCGTGCCACGGCAAAAACCTGGAAGGACAGCCGGACTGGAAGGTTCTGCTGCCCACCGGCAGGCTGCCGGCGCCGCCGCATGACGCGCGCGGGCATAGCTGGCACCATGCCGATGACCTGCTGTTCAGGATTACCAAGTTCGGAATGAAACCCTTTGCCGGCGAGGACTATAAAAGCGACATGCTGGCGTTCGAGGGGGTATTGAGCGACGCCGAGATCGAGGTGGTGATCGCCTATATCAAGGGAACCTGGCCGGAAAAGCAGCGGCTGTATCAGGAAGAGATCACCCGGCAGGCAGCGGAATAGCCGGTCAAGCCGCCAGCTCGACCGCGCCGTCGAAGGCCTGCCTCGCCGCCTCGATCCGGTGCGAATTGTCGGCGGTCCAGCGGGCGAGGTCGCAGACCGGGCCTTGCAGATCGTGGCCGAGCGTCGTCAGGTCATATTCGACCCGCGGCGGTTTCGAGGGCGTCACAGTGCGGCGGACAAAGCCGTCGCGTTCCAGATTGCGCAGCGTGGTCGCCAGCATTTTCTGGCTGATATCGCCAATCTCGCGGCGCAGGGCGTTGAACCGTTGCGGACCGTCGGCGAGGGTGCGGATGACCAGCACGGTCCATTTGTCGCCGACCCGCGACAGCAACTCGCTGATCCGCTGGCAGGTGGCGGTTTCGTGTTGGATACCTGATGCCATCGTCGTTCCTTCGGATGAAATTCGTGCCTTCTTGCGCCTGTCGTCCCGCGCACCAAGATACACGAGGTTACGATTCGTTACCTGACAACATAAGGATACCGAGATGAATAAAAAACCCCGTATCGCGGTTATTATCGGCACCACGCGACCGACGCGATTTGCCGACAAACCGGCGAACTGGATTTTCGAGCAAGCCAGCCAGCGCAATTCCTGGGAGGTGGAACTGGTCGATCTGCGCGATTTCGAACTGCCATTTTTTGATGAAATGGCCACGAATCTGTGGATGCCGTCACAAAACCCGCAAGCCGTTGCCTGGCAGAAGAAAATCGGCGGTTTCGACGGGTTCATCTTCGTCACTGCCGAATACAACCGTTCGATCCCGGCGGTGCTGAAAAACGCGCTCGATCAGGCCTATGTCGAATGGAACCGCAGGCCGATGGCGGTGGTCTCCTATGGTGCCGCCGGCGGAACCCGCGCCGCCGAGCATCTGCGCAGCATAGCGGTGGAATTGCAGATGGTTCCGGTGCGCGCCGGTGTGCATGTGCAAGGCGCCGATTTCCTGAAAGTGCATCCGATGGGTGGCAATGGTGCGATGGCCGAGATCGAGGCCAATATCCTGCCGGGAACCAAAGCGATGTTGGACGGGCTCGACTGGTGGGTGAATGCCACCATGGCGGCGCGCGAGGGCGAGCTGGCTGAGGCGGCTTGAGGCCGGGCGACGGGGTGATGGGTGCGGAGCACCCATCCTACGCCCGGGCGATGACCTCGGCCGCCGCTTCCAGCGCGCCGCGTCCATGCGGGATGGCGCAGGCTTGCAACCCGGCCTCGATCGCCGCCAGAACGCCAAGGATCATCACCGGGTTGTGGTGGCCCATGTGGCCGATGCGGAAGGCCGAATCGCCCTGCATGAGGTCGGCGCGGGTTTCGAAGCCGAGGCCGAGGCCGAGGGTCAGGCCGGTCTGATCCTGCAACCAGCGCCGCAATGCTTTGGCGTCGTACCCCGGAACCAGAATTGTGGTGACCGAATGCGAGCGCAGGGCCGGGTCGGCGATATTGCAGGCCATCGGACCGCCCTTGCCCCAGGCATCAACCGCCGCCCAGATGGCGCGGGCGTGGGTGGCGTGGCGCAGATAGGTGTTGGCGGGGCCTTCTTCGCCGATCATTTTCAAAGCTTCGCCAAGACCGAACAGGTGGTGCGTCGGCGCGGTGCCGGCGAATTTGAGCCAGTAATCCTCGCCTTTGATCCGTGGTGTCCAATCCCAGTAGGCGCTGGGTCTGGCGTGGTCTTCGGCGTTGGCCTGCGCCTTGGCATTCCAGAGCAGAAACCCCATGCCCGGCGGAGTCATCAGGCCCTTTTGGCAGGCGGTGACCATGACATCGACGCCGAGCGCGTCCATCGCGAACCGATCGCAGCCGAAACTGGCGATGCAATCGACGGCAAACAAGGCGGGATGGCCGGTTTCGCTGATCGCCCGGCGCAGGGCGGCGATGTCGTTGCGGATCGACGACGAGGTATCGGTGTGGACGCAAAGCACGGCTTTGAATTCATGCGCCGAGTCGGCGCCGAGCGCGGTTTTGACGGCGGCCAGATCGAACGACGCCTGCTGGCCGAAATCGAGGATGGTGCAAGTGATGCCCATTTTTTCCGCCATAGCCGCCCAGCCGAGCGCGAAACGACCGGTGTTCAACACCAGCGCCCGGTCGCCGGGGCCGAAGATATTGGCAAGCGCCGCTTCCCAGGTGCCGTGGCCGTTGGCGATGTAGATGGCCGCATGGTGGCGGGTTCCGGCCAGGCTTTTCAGGTCGGCCAGGATGCGGTCGGTCAGGTCAACAATCTCGCCTTCGTAGATGTTCGGCGACGACCGGTGCATGGCGCCGAGCACCCGGTCGGGGATGACCGAGGGGCCGGGGATTGCAAGCAGGTCTCGGCCAAACGACAGCGACATGGGGTTTCCGGTTGGTTGCCAGCTGGAATTAGCGACTGCCATCAGGCAAGGGAAGGGTGTTTTTGCGACGCGGCCAGCGTGCGGCCATTTGGGAATTGCGCAACAGGGCCGGGCCTGTGTTATTCAGGTGCGACGAAATTGATGGAATGGCATGAACGACCAACCAAGCACTGACGCACCCGCTGAACTGCGGCCGTACCGGCGGCTGTGGCGCGACTGGCTGCGCCCGCAACGGTGCCGAATCGCGCTGGCTGGCCTGATGATCCTGGTCGTGGCGGTGTCTTCGGGCGCCTATGCCAAGGTCATTCAACAGATCATCGCCGGTTTTGAAACCGATCCGAAGGGTGTGGTTTATTGGGGTCCGCTGGCGGTAGTCGCGGTGACACTGGCGCGCGGTGCCGGCCAGTATTTTCATTCAGTACTGGTTTACGACGCGCGTCTGGCCCTGGAAACCGGGCTGAAGAAAGCGATGTTTGCCAAACTGG
>JAYTCN010000324.1:0-1500 GCA_043736475.1 Paracoccaceae bacterium | reverse complement strand
GGCACCTACTGGAACAATCACCACCACATGTTCCAGGCGGTCAAACAGGTCAGCGGTTCGGTGCTCTGGGCCAACCTGCACCTGCTGTTCTGGCTGTCGCTGATCCCTTTCGCCACCGCCTTCATGGGCGAAAATCATTTCGCGCCGATCCCGGTCGCTATCTATGGCTTCGACATGCTGATGTGCTCGATGGCGTATTACTTGCTGATCACCCGGCTGGTTGAGCATCACGGCAGCGAGTCCGATTTTGCCAAAGCCCTCGGCAACAATTTCAAGGGAAAGATTTCGGCTTTGATCTATGTCGCCGCCATCCCGCTGGCTTTCGTCAACCAATGGCTTGCCCTCGCCCTGATCGCCGCCGTCGCCGCCCTCTGGTTCATCCCGGATCGGCGGTTCGAACGCGCCTGACCCGCATCGACGCTGTCCAAATACGCCGGGGGCGCGGGGGCGGAACTCGACCGTGTCTCTGTTTGAATATCGGTTTCGGCGAAGGCGGCAGCCGACGGCCCCATGGCCGCAAACAATCAGCGGAGGTTGATTGCCGAGCGGTGTAGTGGGGCTGCCTGGAACCCATCTGGAACCTTCGCCTCCGCAACAAAAGGGCCGCGCCGGGCAGCCTCGATCACGGCGACGTCGATTTTCCCCATATCCATCATCGCCTCAAACGCGCGCTTTGCCTCATCGCCGCCAGCGGCCATCGCCTCGATCAGAACCCGCGGGGTGATTTGCCAATTGACCCCCCATTTGTCCTTGCACCAGCCGCACGCACTTTCCGCGCCGCCATTGCCAACGATGGCGTTCCAGTAGCGGTCGGTCTCCTCCTGGTCGTCAGTGGCGATCTGGAACGAAAAAGCTTCGCTCTGTCTGAACGCCGGCCCGCCATTAAGGCCGATGCAGGGGATGCCGGCGACGGTGAATTCGACCGTCAGCACGTCACCCGCCTTGCCGGATGGATAGTCGCTGGGCGCATGGTGGACGGCACCTACCGAGCTGTCAGGAAAAATCCCGGCATAGAACCGGGCCGCAGCCTCGGCGTCCTTGTCGTACCAAACGCAGATCGTGTTCTTGGCAATTGCCATCGCTTGTCCTTTCGCCTTTCAAGCCAATTCCAGTTCGGTATCCATGGCACTCCGAAGCGGCCCATAGTCATCTTCACTTATGCGCTTCTGGCTCAGAACGCTCCCGTGCCGGCAGGGTTCCGCCAACACCGCGCGAAAGGCAACAGAGGTTTGTCCCGGATCCGGGCTGTTGCGCAATCAGATCGACGGTCCGCTTCGGTGAAAGCACGTCGTCGGTCCAAAGTTTTCTTCGTCCGCACGCCAGAAATTCAAACCGATGCACGACCCGGAACCCGCCCCCCTTGCCCCCAGAACAAACCGTGACCATACTGCCCCGCCCAAGGGAGACTCCCTCATGCCCCACAACAACGATTCCCGTGATCTCGCACCCCGCCCGGAAGTCCTGACCCGGGCCAAACTCGAAGGCGGCCGCGCCTTTCGC
>JAYTCN010000323.1:0-1504 GCA_043736475.1 Paracoccaceae bacterium | reverse complement strand
CAGACGAGCCCCATGCTACGCTACGGGTTACAACCCAAGGGTGGGTCGGGGTCTCGTCTGCCAGCATCATGATCGCAGATTTGAAAGAGACAAGGGTGGGTGGTTCGGGTTGGGCGATTACCAAGACCCGTGTACGTCTGGGGCAATCAGGCGCGTGTAAATCTCACGCGCCTTTTGCATTGTGGCGGGCGGCAGTGGGGCCAGAGCATCGGCTTTGGCATTGGCTTGGGCCTGCGCAGGTGATTTCGCGCCGGGGATCACCACCGTCACCGCGTCCTCCATCAAAATCCAGCGCAGGGCGAATTCGGCCATCGTGGCACCCTGAGGCACCAGCGGGCGGAGTTCCTCCACCGCTTGCAACGCGATATCATAGGGCACGCCCGAGAAGGTCTCACCCTTGTCGAACGCCTCACCATTGCGGTTAAAGCTGCGGTGATCGTCGGCGGCGAACTGGCTTTGCGCGGTCATTTTGCCGGTCAGCAGGCCGGAGGCGAGGGGGACGCGGACGATGACGGCGACGTTTTGGGCTTTGGCGGCTTTGAAGAATTGCTCAGATGGGCGTTGGCGGAACAGGTTGTAGATGATCTGCACCGAGACCACGCCGGGGTTTTGGATCGCTGTCATCGCCTCGGCAATGGTCTCGACCGAGACGCCGTAGGCGGCGATTTTGCCTTTGGCTTTGATGGCGTCGAGGGATTCGAACATCGCGGGATTGCTGTAGACCGGGGTGGGCGGGCAATGCAGTTGCACAAGATCAAGGCAATCGACGCCAAGGTTTTGCAAGCTGCGGTCGATGAACGCCTCAATCGCGGGGCCGGTGTAGGCCTCAGCCGTATGTGGGTTCAGGCGGCGTCCGGCTTTGGTGGCGACAAAAGGCCGTGTGCCTTTGCGTTCGGCTAAAACCTCGCGGATGATGCGTTCAGAGCGGCCATCGCCGTAAACATCGGCGGTGTCGATGAAGCTGACGCCTGCGTCCAGGCTGGCGTGTAGTGCGGCTTTGGCATCTTCAAGGCTGACTTCGCCCCAAGTGCCGCCGATGGCCCAGGCGCCAAAGCCAAGCCGGGTGGTGGTTTTGCCGGTGCGCCCGAAGGGGGTGGTGGATAGGGTCATCTTAGCCTCCTGTTTGACGGGCAATATAGGCGGATGCGGCGGAAAGGCCATGCTGTCGCAGGGTCTTTTCGCATCCGCGCCGATGGGTTAGAGGTTGTTGATGGAAATGCAGGTGCGCGATCTTGCCGTGGCGCGGGGTGGCGTGGCGGTGCTGGAAGGGGTGACGTTCCGGCTGATGCCGGGGCGGGCTTTGGTGTTGCGAGGGCCGAATGGCGTTGGCAAGACCACATTGCTGCGCTGCTTGGCCGGGTTGCAGCCTGCTTTGGCAGGGGAGGTGACTGTGGCGGCTGAAGGTGTGGCCTATGCCGCCCATGCTGATGGCGTCAAAGCCGTGCTGACGGTGGCGGAGAACCTGGCGTTCTGGGCGGCGGCTTATGGTACAGATTCGGTGGCG
>JAYTCN010000322.1:0-3736 GCA_043736475.1 Paracoccaceae bacterium | reverse complement strand
ATGGCCTGGCGCTTGCCGATGATTGGCGTGGAGACGGTCGGCTTATCGAACGAAGCAGCGATAATCTCGACCACCGGTTCGGAATTGCCATAGTCCAGCACCAAGGTCAGCCGGGCCTCCGTCTGCTCAAAGGTATCGGCGGTCAGGATCGATGTGAAGGCAAGCGCCGCGCGCTCGGCGCCAATCCTTGCCGCCAGCAAGCGGGCGAAGTTGTCGCCCGCCTTCCTGGCGCTGATGGCCGGTTCGATCGGGGTTTCGGAAAGGCGCTGGGCGAGCGTGTCGATCTGGGCGGCGGTGAGGGCTTTGGTTTTCATGGGTAGGTTCCTTCAGGCGTTGGTGATGTGGGCGGAATGGCCGAGGGTGGTGACCGCGCAGATCATGGTGCGGCCGTCGCCGATCGCGGCCCCGAAGGCCTGCGCTTCGGGCAGCGTCGCGAATTGCTCGCGCGTGCGGGTGGCGGGCGTGCGGCCTCGGGCGGCAACAAAGTGGGCGGCGTTCTTCAGGCAGAATTCTTCGTGTGTTGTCAGGGGCTTCATGGCGGTCTCCGTTGCGTTGCAATGGCTGCAGACAGCGCACGGCGTCAAAAGAGAGCAACTCCTAAGTCACTGAATAGATGAGGTTTCGGTCAGAATGGGAGTGTCCCGGCGAAGCTATGCCGCCCAGCGCGGGGTCTCGGAGGCGGCGGTGCGCAAAGCGATCGCCACTGGCCGGATCACCACGCTGGAGGACGGCACGATTGCCCTGGTTTGGACCGTCACGGTATTGCTCCAGTCTTTTGCGTGCAATACGCACGCCCGATCAAGGAGACCGGATATGGCATCAATATACGGCGACGAATTCAAGCGCGACGCGGTTTCGCTTTTCTCTCGCCAGTGCCTTGCCAAGACATCAGGTTTCGGGTGATTTGGGGGTTGGGTTTTCGACTCTTTGCCGATAGGGCCTGACGGATTCGAATGCGGGGTCTTCCCCCTGACCCCGGCCAATACCTCGTTCGGGAGAACGAACGTCTTCATCGCGAGAACCGCATTCGCAAGGAGGACAAGGGGTAGCCCGCCGACGCATGGGTGATGTGCGTTGAAGCCTGCCACGAGACCTGCCGGTGCCGCCGGTTGCCGGGGGCAACTTCCCGCATTGGCGCGAAAAGCTGGCGGGTTCCGCGACGGTGCTGGAACACTACACATACGGCATCCAAGCGATCATCGGCAGCGGCGCAAATCCACCAACGCGCTGGCTTGCCTGACGACGATGCTCTGGACCGGACCTTGGATGCCTGCGTCGCCCGAGGCATCGACACCGATTTCCTGCGGCAAGGTCCAGACGCCAGAATATACCCACCGATCGCTTCCGGTTCAACGACAACCCGGTCGCGGCTGAATGGGGCGCGATGTCACGATCCCGACCGCCGGGTATATTGGCAGGCGCTTTAGCGGCCAGCGATCAAACCGCGTCGTTCCCCAGCTTTGGCCCGTGAAACCGCGCGATGATCTGGCGGGTCTCGGAGGGGCGGAATACGGCTGACATTGTCCAGTCAGGGTCTTCGCCGACGAACAGATCGAGGAATGCAATCGACAACGACGGGTCTTCCGACACGTTTTCGCGGAACGACCACCAGCTGCGCAGCTCGGTCAACTCCGGAGCAAGCCGCTGATCCTCGTGGAAATCCTGTGCCAGCACGGCGGCGCGGACATTCAGGCAGAAGGCGACGTAAACATAGCCCTCGGGCCAGAAATAGGCGGGGTTTTCGGCGTCGGCCACGACGGGGCGCGATACGATTGACAGCGGGTTATTCCGGATCAGGGCGCGCAGCATCAGCCCGGCGGCAAATCCGACATAGGCCCGGCGGTCTTGCGGGTTGGCGGGTTTCTGGGCCTCGAAAGCCCGCAGCCACTCGATGAAAACGGCGGTGGTTCTGGCGTCGTCAATTGCGAATTGCACGCCGGTCGCCGCCGAAGTCCGCGCCACCTGTTCGCGCAACGACCCAACAAACCAGCGCAAGCGCCGGATCGCTTTACGGACCGGGCGGCCCGCATCGTCAAGCACATGGAGGGCGGGCGCGGGCATCTCAGATCATCTGCGCAGAGGCGTGCAGCAGTCCCGCGAGCGCCGCAACATCGTCTTTCGCAGCAATAATCTCGGCCCGCTGTGCGTTGCTGACACTGAAGCACAGGTCCAGCAACTCCGCCTCGTTCGGGTCAATTTCCAGCCGTTCGACCAGCAGCCAGAGTAGCACAACAAACGCTGCCAAGCGGCTGTCGTCGACCGCCTGTGCATCCAGCCCAAGGGCGGTGCCGGGAGCGACGCCGATCACATGATGGCTGGTCAGGCTGGCGGCAATCGCGGCGGCTTTGGTGTGGGCATCGGCATCCATGGGGCAAGCTGAAAGCGCTCTGTGAAGCGAAAACCCGGCGACGGTTTCGCTGACCGAAAGATCATCGTGTTCCAAGCGACGCAACACATAGCTTAGCCCAAAATAGGCGACACGTGCAAAGCGGGCCACGGCGTCGCCTGAACCAGAAAAAACCGAAGGCACCATCGCGGCGGCGACGGCATCGGCATCGCCTGGTTCGTCCGCGCCAGAAGCCCCATGCAGCCCGCGTTTCAGGCTTTGCCGCAGATCATCGACCAGATGCTGCACCGGTTCGGGAAACATCGCGCCGACCGGCTCCAACAACCGCAGCGGCCCCGAAATAACCCGACGCACCCCGCGCAGGATATCGCGGGCGGGCAGACCCAGATCAAGGGCGAAAGCATGGGGCAGCGGCAGGGGTGGCAAACGCGACGACATGGAAGTCCCTGTTCGAATGGCTTACGCCGCATTATACGCCTTTGTCGCGGTGTGTTCCATGACCTTCACCGTGGCCTCCAGCGTCGAGATTACCGCCTGCGACCCCAGCCCCATCGCGTTCTGCGCCGAAGCGGCCTGACCCATGCGCAGGCAATCTTCCATCGGTTTGCCCAAATGCGGCCCGGTGGCAAAGCCCGCGTTGAAGCAATCGCCACAACCGCAGGTGCAGACCACATCAATCTGATAGGCCGGGATGCGGAATTGTGTGCCGCTTTGGTCGCTGTAAAGCGCGCCATCGGGGCCAAGGGTCAGGACCACCGCCGCTACGCCCTGGTCCAGCAGAAACGCAGTTATGTCGTTGATATCGCTTAATCCAGACAAGGCGGCGGCTTCTTCCTCGGATGGCATGAAGTCGCTGGCATAGCGCAGCAAAGGGGCGACCAAAGCCATATCGGCACGGGTCGCGGCCAAGACATCCAGCGTGGTAATGCAGCCACGCTTACGGGCCTCGGCCAGAATTTCCGCAGTGCGGCCGTGGTCCATCCGGTCCATCAGGCCAACCCCGCCGACGTGAAAAATCGCGGTGTCCAGCACCCAGTCAATCTGATCGTCGCGCACATAAAACCCGCCGGTCGCCCCCTTTTTATGCAGCGCAGGCCGCGCGCCATCCGGTCGCGTGGTCACGATGGAGGACGAGGTGGTGAAGCCATCGCAGACCTCCTTATGAGCCACATCAACGCCGTATCCAGCCAGCTTGTGCAGCACCCAATCGCCCATATCATCGCGCCCGACACCCCCACCGCCTGCATCCGCAGCCCGTGTTTGGCCGCAACAATCGCCGCACTCCCCGCCGCCCCCGAGACCGCCAACGTGACTTCATCGACGAAACAGGTATCGCCCCGCGGCGGGATTTGCGTGACGGGCCTGCAAAGCGTCGAAGGTGTAAAACCC
>JAYTCN010000321.1:0-21439 GCA_043736475.1 Paracoccaceae bacterium | reverse complement strand
GCGGCGATATTGCTGGCCCATCGCAGTTTGATCGACCATGTCCGCGCTGTCTCGAGAGCTCTGGGCGTCAGTATTGATGCCGGTCGCTCCGAAGTCGCGAAAATTGTCGGCCGCGATGTCGAGGCGCTGGATGAAAGCAGCGTCGCCCGGGCCGCGATCGAAAGCGCCGCCGAAAATTTCTCGGATGCGGTCGTCGCGCCGGCCTTTTGGTTCCTGATTTTCGGCCTGCCCGGAATACTGATCTACAAGGCTGTCAATACTGCCGACAGCATGATCGGGCATCTGAACGAACGCTATGCGGAGTTCGGCTGGGCCAGTGCCAAATTGGACGATCTGCTGAACTGGATACCCGCCCGCGTCACTGCTGCGACGATTTGCCTTGTCTATCGTTCCCGCGAAGCCTGGGAGACGGTTACCGAAGATGCGGTGTTGCACCGGTCGCCCAATGCAGGCTGGCCGGAAGCGGCGATGGCGGGCGTGCTGAAAATCGCCCTGTCGGGCCCGCGCCGTTACGAGGGTTTGATGACACGCGACCCCTATTTGAACGCTTCGGGCCGACGGATCTTGCTGCGGGGCGACATCGACCGGGCGGTCGACGTGCTGTGGCGCAGTTGGGCAGCGATCGCCGTCGTCTGTGCCGTGCTTGCGATCCTCGTATTGCTGCTGTTCTGAGGTCATGGACCGTTGCCAGTTGCGTGCTGCCCTTGCATTGTGTCGGCGTTTATGAATCTGATGCGGCATTGACCTGTTTTCCAAGGATGACCCTCGATGAGAATCGTTATGACTGCTGTTCTGGCGCTGGCCGCCGTGTTTACGCTTTCCGCCTGCAATGACCCGGACGTGGCCACCGGGGCCGCCGTTGGCGCCGTCGCCGGCGCGATGTTCGCCGATGACCCGCTGGAAGGCGCGATTATTGGCGGTGCCGGCGGGGCGATTATCGGCGGCGGTCTGAACCCGTAAGTCGATTGCACTTGGGGCGGTCGCGCCAACCGCCCTCAACTTTTCAAAAAATCGCTGACGGCCCGAGCGAATTCTGCGGGTTTTTCGGCGTGCAGCCAGTGACCCGCACCTTCAATCACCGCGAATGACGCATTGGCAAACAACCGGTGGATTGTCGGCAGATAGTCCGGGCGGAGGTAATCCGAACCGGCGCCGCCGAGAAACAGCGCCGGACCGGCGAATTTTTTGTCCACGTCGGGAAAGCCGGTGATTGCGGCCTGATTTTGCCGGAGCGCCGTCAAATTCAGTTTCCAGGCTGCGCCTGACGGCGATATTTCCAGACTTTGCATCAAGAATGCCCGCAAACTTGCATCGGCAAGGTGCAGTGCAAGCTGGGCATCGGCATCGGCGCGCCGCATGACGCGCGCAAGATCGACTGCTTGCATGGCTGCGATCGTGGTCGCGTGGCTGTGGGCATAGGTCACTGGCGCGATGTCTGCCACGACGAGTTTTCGCACGAGTCCGGGATTTTCGATCGCCAAGACCATGGCAGCTTTGCCGCCCATGGAATGACCGAGGACATCAGCCTTGCTGCCGAAGTGGCGGATCACGCCTGCCAGATCATCGGCAAGCGCGGCATAGGAATGATCGGGATTCCAAAAACTGTTGCCGTGGTTGCGCAGGTCAACGGCGACCACCCTGCGCTCGGACGAAAGCCTTTTTGCAATTGCGCCCCAGTTGCGTGCCGAGCCAAACAGACCATGCGCTATGACCAGCGGCGCGGCATCGGACTGACTTTCAAAAACCAGATTGGAAAGCGATTCAGGCATGCGGTTCCACCCCGGAAATCAAGACGCAACGTTCGCGTCAGTTTCGGTTGAATTAAGGCAATGCTGTCAATCTGCAATCATATTCCCGCCCGAATCAACTGCGACAAACAAGGGGTAAAGACGGTTGCGTGTTTGCCGTCGTGTAACGAGTGAGCGGGTAATGTTTACTGCCGAAATTGCCAACCGTACCGATATGATGAAGGCAGCCGCAGTGCTTGCGGCTGCCGCGGCATTTGCCATCGTTGTGTCAGTGCAATTTGTCGGAATCGCGATCCAAAGGGTCCAATTGCAGGATCAGGGCGAAACGATGCCGGCCACAACGCTTTTGCTTGCCCAAGACCACTCGGCCGGCGTGACTGCGGTGATGCGAATGCCGACATCCGCCGAAGAACTGGCAAAAGCCACCGCCGCCGAACTGAGCGCAATGATGGATGCGGCGGTGCAGTATCTGGTCTCGCTGGACGTGCCGACCCGACGGTCGCCCGAAATTGAGGCGGCATTGCGGACTGCTGCAATCTCGGATGGTTTCAATGAACGGATCGGCCTGGCGCTTGCCAACGAATTGAATGCGGCCTTGTTCTATGAAGATCTCAAGGGTCGGATCGTGGCTATTGCCCGGGAAAAGAGCCGCCGGGCAAACCCTGGGGAGATTGGCCGGAATCGGGGTGCTTGACTGCCGAACCGCAATGACTTTTATCGATATCGTTCCCCCGTCTGGCCGCAATTACCCGCCAAGTTCGCGTGCAATCGGTCGCTCAGTCTGATTCGGTCGATGGTTCTGACATGTTGGAAATCGCCTTCTATATGATTCTGGCCGGATGCAGCGCTGACCTGACCCTGTGTGCAAAACTCGGGGCGCCAGCCGTGGCCTATGCTTCCGCCGACGCGTGCATGCAGGACCTGGCAGCGGCGGTGCAAGATTTCCGTTCCGGTTGGCCGAGCACCCACGGCGTCTGCCGCCAGTCATCGATTGACCGGGTCGCCGCAAGACCGCACTGGCCGGTCGCGGCCGACAGTCCGCTGGCCGAAGCCCTGGCCGCCGGTTTCGCCGGCTAAGCGCGCCCTTGCCCGATTGATCGAAACACCCTAAACCGCGCCTCGAATTCCCGGTCCGGAGGCGTTGATGTCTGCACCCAAGAAAGTCGTGCTTGCCTATTCGGGCGGGCTGGATACTTCGATCATCCTCAAATGGCTGCAGACCGAATATGGCTGCGAGGTCGTCACTTTCACCGCCGATCTGGGACAGGGCGAGGAACTGGAACCGGCGCGGGCCAAGGCGGTGTTGCTGGGGATTGATCCGGCGAACATCTACATCCGCGATCTGCGTGAGGAATTCGTCCGCGACTTCGTGTTTCCGATGTTCCGGGCCAATGCTTTGTATGAGGGGCTGTATCTCTTGGGCACCTCGATTGCCCGGCCCTTGATCGCCAGGCATCTGATCGAGATTGCCCGCGATACCGGGGCCGACGCGGTGGCGCATGGCGCGACCGGCAAGGGCAACGATCAGGTGCGGTTTGAGCTTTCCGCCTATGCGCTGAACCCCGAAATCCGGGTCATCGCACCCTGGCGCGAATGGAACCTGACCAGCCGGACCAAGCTTTTGGCCTTTGCCGAGGAAAACCAGATTCCGATCGCGAAAGACAAACGCGGCGAGGCGCCGTTCAGTGTCGATGCCAATCTGCTGCACACCTCGTCGGAGGGCAAAGTGCTGGAAGATCCGGCCAAGGAAGCGCCGGATTATGTCTATCAGCGCACGGTTGATCCCCAGCAAGCGCCCGATACGCCGGAATACGTCGAGATCGGCTTTGAGCGCGGCGATGCGATTTCGGTCAATGGCAAGGCGCTGTCACCGGCGATGCTTCTGACCCTGCTGAACGAGATCGGCGGGCGGCACGGCGTCGGGCGGCTCGATCTGGTCGAGGGGCGGTTTGTCGGGATGAAATCGCGCGGAATCTACGAGACCCCGGGCGGCACGCTGCTCATGGCCGCCCATCGCGGGATCGAGTCGATCACCCTCGACCGGGGTGCGGCGCATCTGAAAGACGAGCTGATGCCGCGCTATGCCGAGCTGATCTACAACGGCTTCTGGTTCGCGCCCGAGCGTGAAATGTTGCAGGCGCTGATCGACAAGAGCCAGGAGCATGTGACCGGCACGGTGCGACTGAAACTGTACAAGGGCAGCGCCGGTGTCGTGGGCCGCTGGTCGGAACATTCGCTTTATTCCGAGCAGCACGTGACCTTTGAGGACGACGCCGGGGCCTATGACCAGAAGGATGCCGCCGGTTTCATCAAGATCAACGCCCTGCGGTTGAAGTTGATCGCGGCGCGAAACCGCCGCGTATCGTGACCGAAAGCGATTTTTTGTCGCTTTGAGCCGGTTTCGCCTTTACCGTGCCGGTAATCGAGCAGGAGCGTAAAGGCAATGAATACACCCGCCGTAAAGCCAGGATTCAGCCTTGGCCGGTTGATTGTCGCCCTCATCGGCCTGAGTTTGCTGGTTGCCGGAATGGCCTTGGGGGCCAACGCCTGGTATTTTGGCCGGGATGCCGAAACCGCGATCGGCACGGTGGTGTCGGTCGCCTACGAAGGATCGGACGGACAGAGCCTGCGTCCCACCCTGTTTTTCAAGGACAGCGCCGGCAAGCGGCATGTTGCACAAACCAATATCGCCTCTTCATCGTATAATTTCGCGATCGGTGACGAAGTGCCGATCCTGTTCAATTTCCGCGTCGATGAAGATGTGCGGATCGAGGGCTGGCTGAACAATTGGGGTACCGGCGCCGTCATCGGTTTTATCGGCTTGTTCCTGATCAGCCGTGCCCGGCGGCGGGTGGCGAGCCGGGCGACCGCAGTGGCAGCACCGGGCAATCCCTGGGTGGCTCAAGCCGACCCCGAGTCCAAACAGGCTTTGATCGCGGCCATCGTGCAGTCGGCGGGCACGGGAATCGTTCCCGGATCGGCCAAGATGGCGAAGGCACTGGCGCGGGTACAATCCGCATCGCAGGTCAGAAGGTCGGCGCCGACACCAAAACCGCGCGGTGAACCCACCGTGCGGAGAATGCGGTAACCGCGGCGCAGCCGATGACCAGCGACGCGGTCGATTCGCCTGTCGCCCTGGCTGTTCGGCCAAACCAGGTCAGGCTGGTCGCCGCCGATGCCGGGGCAATCGCGCCGGCGGCCTGTCAGCCGGAAAGCTGGTTGCGCGGCTGGTGGAACGGCCAAGCGGGTGCCCGGAGGAAAAGCCGGTTGGTGGTGAGCGTGGTTCCGACCGAAAAAAATGCGGTCGGGCGCTATGAAAGACCCGGTCGCAAAAAGACCGGGAGGATCGGGGAAGACGACGTCGGGATGGCTGTGGCGCTGTGGCGGCAATTGTTTCAGTTTGCGCCGAGCCAATCCCGATCCCGTGACCTCACAGGTTTGTCAGTTGAAATGACGCGCGGGGCGTGCGTTTTGGCGCAAATCTGTGAAAGGAAACCGACCATGCGCCACGCGAAAATGCTGTTCACCGCCAGTTTGATCGGCTTTGCGGTTATGCCTGCACAAGCCAGGAACCTGCAAACCGCCTTGTTTGCCGGCGGCTGTTTTTGGAGCGTCGAAAAGGACTTCGATCACATCAAGGGCGTTGTCGGCACGGTCTCGGGTTTTGCCGGTGGTACGGTTGCCGACCCGACTTATCACCAGGTCACCGCGGGCGGCACCGGACATCTGGAAACGGTTCAGGTGACCTATGACGCCGATATTGTCAGCTATGAAGCGCTGGTTAACGAATTTTTCCGGATGAGCGATGTCACCGATTTTGGCGGCCAATTCTGTGACCGCGGCGAACATTACCTGACGGCGGTTTTTGCCGCCTCGGCCGGGGAGATGGCGATCGCCCAATCAGTCTCGGCCGCCGCCGCCGCAGCATTGGGGCAGGAAATCGCCACCTCGATCCTGCCAGCAGGACCGTTTTACGCGGCCGAAGATTATCATCAGAATTTCTATGCCAGCCAGGAACTGGTCGCGGGCACCGGCTCCATGACCAAGGCCGATCGCTACAAGCGCTATCGCGCCGGTTGCGGCCGCGACGCGCGGGTGCTGCAATTATGGGGTGCCGAGGCATTCAGCCTGACCCGCGGCTGATCGCGGTCAAACGGGGGCCGATCCATGACCCGCCTGAGGTTGGATCACATCGTAATTGGCGCGGCATCGCTTGATCAGGGTCAGGCGTGGCTGCAATCACGGCTTGGCCTGCCGCCGGTTGGCGGTGGCAAACATCCGATCATGGGCACGCACAATGCGCTGTGGCGGCTGGACTCGTGTTACCTGGAAGTCATCGCGATTGATCCGGGCGCGGCCTTGCCGCGATACCCGCGATGGTTCGGCCTCGACAATCCGGTCACGGCGGCAAAACTTCGGTCTCGACCAAGGGTGCTGACCTGGGTGGTGTCAACCAACGGTATCACGCTGGACGCAGAATCGGCGCCGGTGTCGGTCGGGCCAATTCTGGACGTCAGGCGCGACCTGCTGTCGTGGCGGATGACGGTGCCGAAAGACGGGTCTTTGCCGGGTGGCGGGGATTTTCCGACGTTGATCGAATGGGGCCACGGTGTCGTTTCACCCGCCGACAGCCTGCCGGCCCAGGACATGATACTGGAGCGGCTGACCGTCGGGCTGTCGGGCGACCGGGCGCGCTGGCTAACGGCGCGCGGGGTTTCTGCCCCGGTGGTTTTCAGCGCCAGGCCGGGTCTGGCGGCGGTGATCAAACTGCCGGGATCGGCCGGATCAGTGACGATCGACTAACCGGCGCAACGCCGAGCAATGCGTCACGCGAACTTTTCGGCGTCAGCCGGACCCTGATTTCCAGCCCGTCGGGCCGGATGCGGCCGGGATCGTTCAATAAAATGCGGCCTCGTTGTTGTGCAGCACGATTCGGATTGACGCGACGGCCAGGATCACAACCAGCGGCGTGATATCGAGGCCGCCGAAGCTGGGCACGAACCGATTCACCACAGCGCGCACCGGAGCGTAGATCGGCTTGAGGATTGCCTGAATCCCGTTCCAGACCTGATAGACCAGCGGCTGCCGAATATTCAGCACCTGAAAATTGATCAGCCAGCTCATGATCACGTGGGCAATGACGAAAAACCAAAGCAGCTTGAGCAGCAGATCGAGTATCTGAAAGATCGAGTACATCGGCAGTCCTTTGGTTCGGGCGCAGCAGGAATAGTGGCTGGCTGGTCATAAGGCAAGCCAGTGCGGTTGGCGGATACCCTTGCTTGCCGCGACTTTCGGATGTCTTATCGGCCCGGGCATCGGTCTGGCGGGGTGAAACGGATGGTCAATCGCAAGGGCGTTGCCGGCTGGATGATGTACGACTGGGCCAGCCAGCCGTTTCATACCTTGCTGGTCACTTTCATTTTCGCGCCGTATTTTTCCTCGGCGGTAGCCGTTGACGATGTAATCGGCCAGTCGCAATGGGGCTATGCCATTGGAATCGGCGGGTTGCTGATTGCGCTGATGTCGCCGGTGCTGGGTGCGATGGCTGACCAGTCCGGTCCGCGCAAGCCGTGGATTTTCGGATTTTCGGTCCTCTATGTCGTCGGCACGCTGATGCTGTGGCAGGCGGTGCCGCTGGCGCCGAACCCGTGGATGATCCTGTCCTGGTTCGTCATAGCGCTGGTCGGGGTCGAACTGACCACCTCGTTCACCAATGCCATGCTGCCTGATCTCGGCAGCCGGGCGGAAATCGGGCGGATTTCGGGAACCGGCTGGGCGCTGGGCTATGTTGGCGGGCTGGTATCGCTGGTGCTGATGCTGGGTTTAATGATCGCGGATGGCGCAACCGGCCAGACCCTGCTCGGACTCGATCCGGTTTTCGGACTCGATCCGGGCCAGCGCGAAGGCGACCGCGCTTCCGGTCCGCTGTCGGCGATCTGGTATGTTGTTTTTATCATTCCGCTGTTTCTCTGGACCCCCGACCTGGGGCGGCGGACCGATGCGCGCGCCTCGGTTCCGCAGGCATTGCGCGAGCTGTGGGCCACGTTGCGGCAGCTGCCGCAGCGGCCCAGCTTTTTTGCCTACCTGGGTTCCTCGATGATCTACCGCGATGCCCTGAACGGGTTGTACGCCTTCGGCGGCATCTACGCGGCGGGGGTTCTGGGCTGGTCGATCATCCAGATCGGGATATTCGGCATCGTCGCGGCGGCAGCGGGTGCGCTGGGCGCCTGGCTGGGCGGCAAGGCGGACAGCAAATACGGGCCCGGACCGATCATCACCGCCTCGATCTGGGTGCTGATCGGGGTAACGGTGGCGATCATCCTGACCTCGAAAACCTCGGTGCTGGGCCTGCCGGTGGCTGCAGGGTCAAGCTTGCCGACCATCCTGTTCTACATCTGCGGTGCGCTCATCGGCGCGGCCGGCGGGTCGCTGCAGTCCGCTTCGCGCACCATGCTGGTGCACCAGGCCGAGCCGGAAAAGATGACCGAGGCCTTTGGCCTGTTCGCGCTGACCGGCAAGGCAACGGCATTCGTGGCACCATTCGCCATTGCCGTGGCGACCGCTGCCACCGGCAGCCAGCGATTGGGCGTCAGCCCGATAATTGTGTTGTTCCTGATCGGGCTGGTGCTGCTATACTGGGTGAAAACCGATCCCGAGGCCTGAGCGATGATCCGACTTTTTTCGGGCGTGTTAGCCCTGATCCTGGCTGTTGCACCGGCGGCGGCGGAAACCGCTGCCAAATCGCTGTTTGGCGCGGTCAATCTGCCGTCGTCGCATCAGGCGGCGGCGGTTGGCGAGTATTCCAAAGGCTGCCTGGCGGGTGCCGTTGAATTGCCGGAAACCGGCCCGACCTGGCAGGCGATGCGGCTGTCGCGCAACCGCAATTGGGGCCATCCGAGCCTGATCGGCTTTATCGAGCGGTTCAGCGCCCAAGCGGCAAGGCTGGGCTGGAACGGGCTTTATGTCGGTGACATGTCGCAGCCGCGCGGCGGGCCGATGAACGGCGGCCATGCTTCGCATCAATCGGGGCTGGATGTCGATATCTGGACCCTGCCGGCGATGGATTTGGCGCTGGGCCGCGAGCAGCGCGAGAGCCTGTCGTCGAACAATGTCCGCACCGGCGACCAGCGCGGATTGAACGCGAATTGGACCCGCAATCACTACGAAATCCTGCGGGCCGCGGCGATGGACCCCGGCGTGGCCCGAATCTTCATTACGCCGCCGGCAAAATTGCAGATGTGCCGGGACGCGCCGGGCAACGATCGGGCCTGGCTGCGCAAGATCAGGCCATGGTGGGGCCACAACGACCATTTTCATGTGCGCCTGAACTGCCCGAAAGGGGCGACGATTTGCGAGCCACAAGATCCGATCCCCGAGGGCGACGGCTGTGAGGAAGCGATCTGGTGGGTAACCGAGGCATTGGAACCGCAGAAACCCGATCCGAACGCGCCGCCACCGCCGCCACCGCGCGGACCTTTGACAATGGCCGACCTGCCGCAGCAATGCCGGTTGGTCCTGGATCAGTGAAACGCGTTTTTCTGATCGCGGTTCTGCTGGCTGCATCGGCTTTGGCAGCCGTTCCGGCACCGGCTTTGCGGCTGGTCAGTGATGTGGAATGGTCCGGCGAAGATTCGGTTCACGGCGGTTTTTCGGCTTTGTCGGTGTCGGGCGATGGCACCGGTTTTCTGGCGCTAAGCGACAAGGGCAATTTCGCCCGCGGCCGGTTTCTGCGTTCGGGCGGTGTCATTTCGGGATTTGGCACCGTCGAATACGGGCATTTGCTGACCTCGGAAGGCAAACGGCTGCGCGACGAAAATGTCGATTCGGAAGGACTGGCTGTCGGCCCGGATGGGACAACCTATGTCAGTTTCGAAGCCAATGACCGGATTGCGGTATCGCCCGACATTTCAGCCGCACCGACAGAATTGCTGCGGCACGTCGATTTTCGCCGATTGCAGAGCAACTCGTCGCTCGAGGCGCTGGCGATTGCGCCCGACGGCATTCTGTTGGCGATCCCGGAACGGTCGGGACGGTGGGAGCGGCCGTTTCCGGTGTTTCGCTGGAAAGACGGCGTCTGGCTGGAAACCTGGATTTTGCCGCGTTCCGGAGCATACCTGGTGACCGATGCAAGTTTCGGACCCGACGGAATGTTGTATCTGCTGGAACGTGAACTTGCGCCGTTCAATCTGGGCTTCAGTTCGCGCATCCGCCGGTTTGGAGTCAACGCCGACGGCTTTGATGCTGGTGAGACCTTGCTGGAAACTCCGTACGGAACCCACGGCAACCTTGAAGGCTTGTCGGTTTGGAGCGATCCAAATGGCGACATCCGGCTGACGATGATATCGGATGATAATTTCAGCATGTTTCTGTCAACGCATATCGTGGAATATGTGCTGGAGAACTAGGCGCGTGCCCGAATCCGTTCGCGGTAGAACGTGTATATTCCCGAACCGATCACGATCAGGCTGCCGATTGCGGCCCAAAAATCCGGGATTTCACCAAAAGCGAAGTAGCCAATGACCACCGCGACGATAATCGCCGAATATCGAAACGGCGAAACAACCGCGACTTCGCCCACGCGCATCGCGGTGACGGCAAAAATCATTCCGAAAACCAAGAAAAAAGCGCAGAAGAAAAGCGTAAGTACCGGTCCCGCCACGTCGGCGGGCCACGAGCTGTTTGCTGCCAGCACTGCAGCGGTCAGTGTCACACCCGCCGAGGCGAAAAAGGCGACAACCAGCGACGACGTATGTGCTGACAGGCCCAGTGTTACCAAGTCACGCACAACGATGAAAGCGACCGAAGCGAGCGCCAACAGCGAATATGCATTGAAACCGTTGGCACCGGGTTTGACGATCAATAACACACCGACAAAACCGATGATGATCGCCGCGTAGCGCCGCCAGCCTACTTTGTGGCCAAGAAACCAGGTCCCGGCCAGCGTCAATGCCAGAGGAACCGCCTGAACAATTGCCGAAATCGCACCAAGTTCCAGGTGAAACAGCGCGGTCAGAAAACAGACCGCCCCCCCCAGGTCAGCAAGCGTTCGAACCAATATGATCCAAAGATCGCGGCCCCCCGGCATCGCCCGGAATGCCCCCTGCTGCCACGCCAGCACGCCGAGCATGGACGTCGCAATCAGCCCGCGCAGGCAAATCGCCTGATACAGTGTCAGCTCTTCGGCCAAAGATTTCATGATTGCATCAGACGACACGAAAGCGGCCATCGAGCCAATCATGTAGAGCGAGCCGAGCAGGTTATCGGAGATTTTTGTCACGCGGGGGTCATCCGAAGGCGGGTGCCTGCCAGCGAATGCCGACGGTGGGGCGGTGCCTGGTATCAGCGTCTGCGTATTTCATCCGGAAATCCTTTGGCCCTTGCAGCAACGTTGCGTCTGGCCCCTGTCCGATCTATAGGCTTGGCCCGAAACTGGCCAGACCGAATTCGGGGTAATTCTCATGTCAAACGCTGCACTGGAAAAGGCAATCGAAGCCGCCTGGGAAGATCGAGACGCGATCACAACGGCGACCAAAGGCGCGGTGCGCGAGGCGATTGTTACGACGCTGGATGCGCTGGATTCCGGGACTTTGCGCGTCGCCGAACGCGGGGCCGACGGCGGCTGGCACGTCAACCAATGGGCGAAGAAAGCCGTTTTGCTCGGCTTCCGGCTGTCGGAGATGAGCCTGCAATCCGGCGGCCCGCAGGGGGCGTCGTGGTGGGACAAGGTCGACAGCAAGTTCCTTGGCTGGGGCGAAAAAGAATGGCAGGCCGCCGGGTTTCGCGCCGTTGCCGGGTCAATCGTGCGCAAATCGGCTTATATCGCGCCGGGCGTGATCCTGATGCCATCCTTCGTCAATCTTGGCGCCTATGTCGATACCGGCACCATGGTCGATACCTGGGTCACCGTCGGCTCCTGCGCCCAGATCGGCAAGAACGTGCATCTGTCGGGCGGCGTCGGCATCGGCGGCGTGCTCGAGCCGATGCAGGCCGGGCCGACGATCATCGAGGACAATTGTTTCATCGGCGCCCGTTCGGAAGTGGTCGAGGGCTGCATCGTGCGCGAGGGCTCGGTGCTGGGCATGGGGGTGTTCATCGGCAAGTCGACCAAGATCGTCCGGCGCGAGACCGGCGAGGTCTTTTACGGCGAAGTGCCGCCCTATTCGGTGGTGGTCGCCGGTTCGATGCCCTCGGGCAGCGGACCGAGCCTCTATTGCGCGGTGATCGTCAAACAGGTGGACGAGCGGACGCGGTCGAAGACCAGCATCAACGAGTTGTTGCGTGACTGAGGTTGCGGCGTTTCTGGCGGCAACGCCGGAGGCCAAAAGCGACGTGCTGCTGGCATTGCGCGAGATTGTCTTGGCCGCTGCGCCGGACCTGCATGAACACATCAAATGGAACGCGCCAAGCTATCAATACGGCGGCGATGACCGGATCACTTTCAACCTGTCCAGGCCCGACCTGGTGCAGATCGTGTTCCATCGCGGGGCCAAGGCGGTGGATACAAAGACCGGCGAGCGGCTGGTTGACGATGGCAGCGGGTATCTGCGTTGGGCCACCGATCAACGCGCTTACGCAACATTCGCTTCGCTGGCGCATGTAGAAGCGCGGCAGGATTGGTTGGCGGCATTCGTTCCGAAATGGATCGCTGTGGTGACCCGTGACTGACCTCAAACCCAAACGCCCGCAACTGGTTTTCACCCTGCTGGTCGAAGTCGGCCGATCCAAGGAAGACGGCCTGCCGAAAGACGCCACCGGGGCGGCGCTGATGTGTTATGCCAGCGGCGTCGATGAAGACGAGGCGGTGCGCGAGACGGTGGCGATCCTGAAACAGGCAGGGATGGCGCCCTTGGATGTATCGGGCTATGGCACGCTGGCGGAGCGGCTGGCTGACGGACACGACATCAGCGAGGAAGAACAAGATTTGATGGCGCGTGCACTGGCGGAAAACTCGGTTATTGTCGCGCAGATGACGCCGTTTTTTGATTGAGAAAATGAGCCAGCAAGAATCCGTCATTGCGAGCGGAGCGCGGCAATCCAGAGGCCGCGTGATGGATTGCTTCGTCGCTGCGCTTCTCGCAATGACGGCTGAATTGTCAGCACCATGATGATCGACCTTGCCAAACGGGTGCATGACCACGCCTGGAAGATCGATCCGGTGGTCCGATCCTTGCTCGATACCGATTTTTACAAGCTCTTGATGGCCCAGAGCGTGCAGAAACGGCACCCCGATGTGCAGGTGACGTTTTCGATTATCAACCGTTCGCGCGCGGTGCCGCTGGCCGATCTGATCGACGAGGGCGATTTGCGGGCGCAGTTGGATCACATCCGCACCCTGCGGCTTTCGCGCGGCGAAAGCACCTGGCTGCGCGGCAACACTTTTTATGGCAAGCGCGCCATGTTCAGCCCGGAATTCATGGACTGGTTCGAGAATTTCCGCATGCCGGAATACCAGCTTGAGCGGGTCGGCGACCAGTATGAGCTGAGTTTCACCGGGCCCTGGGCCGAGGCGATGCTGTGGGAAGTCCCCGCCCTGGCGGTGCTGATGGAACTGCGGTCGCGCGCCGTGCTGCGCCACATGGGCAAGTTCGAGCTGAAGGTGCTCTACGCCCGCGCCATGACAAGGGTCTGGGAAAAGGTCGAGCGGCTGCGAAAACTGCCCGACCTGCGGATCGCCGATTTCGGCACCCGCAGGCGGCATTCGTTCCTGTGGCAGGACTGGTGCATCGAGGCGATGATCGAGGGGCTGGGGCCGCGTTTCACCGGCACTTCGAACTGCCTGCTGGCCCTGCGCCACGAGGTCGAGGCGATTGGCACCAATGCGCATGAATTGCCGATGGTTTATGCGGCTTTGGCGGCATCAGATGCCGAACTGGCCTCGGCCCCCTACGATGTGTTGCGCGACTGGCAGCAGGATTACGACAACAATCTGCGGGTGATCCTGCCCGATACTTTTGGCAGCCAGACCTTTCTCGACCGCGCGCCCGACTGGCTGGAAAGCTGGACCGGGATGCGGATTGATTCCGGCGATCCGGTTGATGGGGCCGAGGCGGCGATTGGCTGGTGGCGACAGCGCGGGCAAGACCCGAAAACCAAGCGGATCATCTTTTCCGATGGGTTGGATGTGGCGGAAATCGAGAAATTGAACGCCCGCTTTGGCCACCAAGCGCTTGTCAGTTTTGGCTGGGGCACGCTGTTGACCAATGATTTTCGCGGCGTCGATTCAGGGCTGGCGCCGTTCTCGCTGGTCTGCAAGGCGGTCAGCGCCAATGGGCGGGCGACGGTGAAACTGTCGGATAATATCGGCAAAGCGCTTGGGCCGGTGGACGCGATTGCCCGCTATGCCCGCGTGTTTGCACTGGAAAAGCAGAGCGTCGAGCCGCTATTGGTGTGATGCCACTTGCGACCCGTCCGGAGAAGCCATGATCGACCCCGTAAGCCTGACCGCTGATCTTGTGCGCTGCCCGTCGGTGACGCCGGTGGAAGGCGGGGCCCTGCAATTGCTGGATAAGCTGTTGTCGGCGGCTGGTTTCCGCACCCAGCGCGTTGACCGCAACGGAATCGCCAACCTGTTTGCCCGCTGGGGCACCGGCAAGAACGGGCGGACGTTTGGCTTCAACGGCCATACTGATGTGGTGCCCGTCGGGAATCGCTCCGACTGGAAGCATGACCCGTTTGGGGCCGAAATTGTCGACGGAATCCTCTATGGTCGCGGTTCGGTTGATATGAAATCCGGCGTTGCCGCCTTTGCCGCCGCGGCGATTGATTTTGTGACCGCAACCCCACCCGACGGTTCGATTGTGCTGGCGATCACCGGCGACGAGGAGGCACTGGCCCATGACGGCACGGTCGCATTGCTCGATTGGATGAATGCCAATAACGAACGCATGGATCATTGTCTGGTCGGGGAGCCGACCAGCCCCGATCATATGGGTCAGGCGATGAAAATCGGCCGCCGCGGCTCGTTGACCGCCTACCTGACGGCCAATGGCAAAGCCGGGCATTCGGCCTATCCGGCGCGCGCCGCCAATCCGATGCCGGTGCTGGTCAAGCTCCTGAACCGGCTGGCGACGCAGACCCTGGACAAGGGCACGGCGCATTTCGAGCCGTCGACGCTGGCGATCACCACAATCGATACCGGAAATACCGCGTCCAACGTGATCCCGGCATCGTGCAAGGCGACGGTCAACGTCCGCTTCAACGACGCCCACAGCGCCGCCTCGATCAAGGAATGGCTCGCCACCGAGGCAATGTCGGTCAGCGGCGGCACCGGGGTGACGATCGGGCTGAGGTTTGAGGTGACCGGCGACAGCTTCCTGACCGAACCCGGCGAGTTTTCCGCCTTGGTTCGCGCCGCTGTTGCCGCCGAAACCGGGGTGACGCCGGAATATTCCACCAGCGGCGGCACCTCGGACGCCCGTTTCGTCAAGGATCACTGCCCGCTTGTGGAATTCGGTCTGGTCGGGCGGGGCATGCATCAGGTCGACGAGGGCGTGCCGGTTGCCGATATCGTGAAACTAAAAGCGATCTATGGGCGTATCTTGCAGGAATACTTTTCCTGAAGGTCTGACCATGAACAGGATTTTGATTGCCGGTGTGGCGCTTGCGGCGCTGCTGGGCCTCGGTCTGCAGTTTGGCATCACGCTCGGTCGCAATGTCGCGTTCGGTATCTTGGCCGGGATCGGTGATTTCCTCAGCTTTTTCACCATTCAGACCCATATCGTGCTGCTGCTGGTCGCCGCCGCGACGGCGACCCGCTGGCCGGGGATATTGACCAGACCGGGCGTGCAGGCGGCAGCGGCGCTGTATATTTTTGTTGTCATGCTGATCTATCATGCGATCCTGCGCGGCCAGTGGGACCCGCAGGGTCTGGTATGGTTCGCCACCACCATGCTGCATTACATCGTGCCGCTGCTTTATCTGTTCTGGTGGGTGGCCTATGCCGACAAGACCCATCTGACCCCGGATTTGCCGGTCAAATGGCTCGGCTTTCCGGTGGCTTTCCTGCTGCTGTCGCTGGGGCGCGGGGCGATCACCGGCTGGTATCCCTATTCGTTCCTCGACGTGGCCGAGATCGGCTATCCGCTGGCCCTGCGCAACGCGGCGATGATTGCCGGCGTGTTTTTGTTGGCTGGATATGCCTTGGTATTTCTGGGACAAAGGCGCAGCGCCAACAGCAGCGCGTGACGAGGGGACGCCATGGACCACGCGAATGAACGGGCCGATCTGGCCGCCGCCCTGCGCTGGGCCGTCCGCTATAACTGGCACGAGGCAGTGGCGAACCATTTCTCGCTGGCGGTGAATGACAGCGGCACCCGGTTCCTGATGAACCCCAATTCGCGGCATTTTTCTCGCGTCAGGGCCTCGGACCTGTTGCTGCTCGATGCCAACGACCCCGACGTTCTGACCGGCCCCGATGCCCCCGAGCCCACCGCCTGGGGGCTGCATGGGGCCATCCACCGCAACGTGCCGTTTGCCCGCTGCGCCCTGCACATCCATTCGAAATATGCGACGGTTCTGGCGTCGCTGCAGGATTCGATCCTGCCGCCGATCGACCAGAATTCGGCGATGTTCTACAACCGGATCGTGGTGGATGAATCCTATGGCGGTTTGGCGTTCGAGGATGAAGGCGAACGGATTTCAGCTTTGTTCACCGATCCGCTGAAGCGGGTGATGGTGCTGGGCAATCACGGCGTGATGGTGGTGGGGGTCAGCGTCGCCGAGGCGTTCAACACCCTGTATTATTTTGAACGCGCCGCCGAGACCTATGTTCTGGCCCTGGCCACCGGCAAGCCGTTGCGGGTCCTGTCGCACAACATCGCGATGAAAACCGCCGACGAGATGAACACGGTGACCGAGGTGGTGGACAATCACCTGAAAGAACTGCGCCTGATCCTGGATGAGGAGGGCTCGACTTATGCCGCCTGAGCGGCTGTGACCCGGCATCTGGTCATCATGCTCAAAGAACCGGTTTCGGGTCGGGTGAAAATGCGTTTGGGCTGCGGAATTGGCATGACAACGGCGGCTTGGTGGTTTCGCCATCAGGTGGCACGGCTTTTGCGCGAGGTTGGGCGTGACCGGCGATGGACCACTTGGCTGGCAGTAACGCCGGATCGGGCGGAAACCAGCCCGATTTGGCCAGCACCCATGCGGCGCTGGCCGCAGGGACGCGGCAATCTGGGCGACCGGATGGGACGGATATTCCGCAACTTTCCGCCGGGAAAAGTCGTCGTCATCGCCGCAGATGTGCCGGACGTTCGCGCAAGTTTTATCGCCGATGCCTTTTCAGCTTTGGGTGTCTGCGACGCCGTTGTCGGGCCATCGGGCGATGGCGGCTATTGGTTGATTGGCTTGAGGCGCGGGTCGCAACCATTGCCGCAACGCTTGTTTGCCGGTGTCAGGTGGTCAACCGAACACGCTTTGGCCGACACTTTGCGCACATTTGGAACGTTCCAAACCGCGCGAATTGCCGCATTGGACGATGTGGACATCGCCGAAGATTTGGCAAGGTTGTCCAAACGCGCCCACCGGTCTATGGCTGGGGCAAGGAGCTTGCGATGATCGGCAGACTGAACCATGTGGCGATCGCGGTGCCGGATTTGGCGGCAGCGGTCGCAAGCTATCGGCAGATATTGGGCGCAACGGTCGGGTTGTCGCAAGATTTGCCCGATCACGGCGTTTCCGTTGTTTTCGTGGATCTTCCCAACACGAAAATCGAGCTGATGACGCCCTTTGGAATTGGCTCGCCCATCGCAGGATTTCTGGCAAAGAACCCAACCGGCGGCATGCATCATATTTGCTTTGAAGTTGACGACATCGAACTGGCTCGCGACCGGCTGACTGCCAATGGTGCGCGCGTTTTGGCCCCTGGCATTCAATCCGGCGCCCATGGCAAACCGGTGCTGTTCTTGCACCCGAAAGATTTCAACGGGGTTCTGATCGAACTGGAGCAGGCATGACAATCCCGGCCGCCATCGTGCTGTTTTGCGTGATCTGGTTCATGGTGCTGTTCGTCATCCTGCCGCTGCGCCTGAAAAGCCAGGACGAGGCCGGATCGGTGGTGCCGGGCACGCCGCCATCAGCCCCGAGTGACCCGAAACTGAAGCGAAAGGCAATCTGGGTGACGGTGGCGACCGTGATTTTGTGGGTGCCGCTGGTCTGGGTGATTGTTTCGGGGGTGATCTCGATTGAGGACATTGATTTTTTCGGAAGGATGGCGGGAAGTTAGGGGGCCACCTGCAAATTTCTTTTGCAGGTCAGGTTGATATGTGAAGAAAACGTGATTTCTTTTACATGGTGGTGTGCGGCCGGGAGTCTGCGAACGCCTTTGGCTCAAACGTTGGGATGATTGCAACCCCCACCCAATCCCCCTCCGTCAGCCTCTCCCGCAACAACCCCACCGGATGCGACCTGAGGGTCAGGCGCAAAGCCACGTAATCCTCCACCACCTGCTCGCCCTCGGTCATCGAGGGCAGCACCACCTTTTCCTCGAACAGCCCTTCCCCCTCCAGATCCCCGGCGAACAGCGGCAGCGGCTCGGCGCCCTTGATCGCTTTCGCCTGCCACTGCGCCTCGCGCCGGTTCAGCCCGAGGCTGGCGAAGGCATCCGCTTCGGCCAAAAGCGTCAGCAACCTCGGCGGGGTTCCGGCCCGCCGCCAGACATCTTCAACCTCGGTATAACCATTGCCGCGCGACGAGGTGATCCACAACGCCTCTTCCTCGCGCATTGCCTTGATCTGGCGGAAGCCGAGGCGCAGGGCGAGGCCTCCCTTGCCGTCAGGCTCCAGCACATTGTCCCAATAGCTGGAATTAATGCAGACCGGGCGCACTTCAACCCCATGCATCCGGGCGTCGCGGACGATTTGCGCCGGGGCGTAGAAGCCCATCGGTTGCGAGTTGAGCAGGGCACAGGCGAAAATGCCGGGGTGATGGTGTTTCAGCCAAGCCGAAGCATAGACCAGCAGGGCAAAGCTGGCCGCGTGGCTTTCGGGGAAGCCGTATTCACCAAAGCCCTCGATCTGGGAAAAGCAGCGCCCGGCGAATTCGGCATCGTAGCCATTCGCCGCCATTCCGGCCAGAAACCGCTCGCGGAACAGGTGGATGGTGCCCGATTTCTTGAACGTGGCCAAAGCCCGGCGCAACCGGTCGGCCTCTTCCGGCGTGAAGCCCGCGCCGATGATGGCAATCTGCATCGCCTGTTCCTGAAACAGTGGCACTCCCAGGGTCTTGCCCAGCACCGCCCCCAGGGCGTCGGAGGGGAACTTGACGATCTCCTCGCCGCGACGGCGGCGGATATAGGGATGCACCATGTCGCCCTGGATCGGCCCGGGGCGGATGATGGCGACCTCGATCACCAGATCATAAAAACAGCGCGGCTGCATGCGGGGCAGAAAGTTCATCTGGGCCCGCGATTCAACCTGAAAGACGCCGATGGTGTCGGCGATGCAGAGCATGTCGTAAACCTTGGGGTCTTCCGGCGGCAGGGTGGCAAGGGTGTAATCGACCCGGTGATGCAGGCGCAAAAGTTCAAACGCCTTGCGGATGCACGACAGCATGCCAAGGGCCAGAATATCGACCTTGAGGATGCCGAGGGTATCAATATCGTCCTTGTCCCAGCAGATGACGGTGCGGTCTTCCATCGCGGCATTTTCAATGGGCACCAAGGCATCGAGCGGGCCTTCGGTCATGATGAAACCACCGACATGCTGGCTGAGGTGGCGGGGGAAACCGATGATCTCGTCGACCAGTTCCAGCGTCTGGCTCAGCCGCCGGTCGGCGGGATCGAGCCCCAGTTCGCGCAGCCGTTCTTCCCGCAGCATGCCCTTGCCGCCCCAGCCCCAGATTTGCGAGGCCAGCGCCGAGACCACATCATTCGACAGCCCCATCACCTTGCCGACCTCGCGGATCGCCCGCTTGCCGCGATAATGGACGACGGTGGCGCAGAGGCCGGCACGGTGGCGGCCGTATTTCTCGTAGATATGCTGGATCACCTCCTCGCGGCGCTCGTGTTCAAAATCGACATCGATATCGGGCGGCTCGTCGCGGGCCTCGGAGACGAAACGCTCGAACACCATGGTGCCGATTTCGGGCGAGACCGAGGTGACGCCCAAAGCATAGCAGACCACCGAATTGGCCGCCGAGCCGCGACCCTGGCACAGGATGCCGCGCGAGCGGGCGAAATCGACCACGTCGTGCACGGTCAGGAAATAGGGGGCGTAGGCGAGTTTCTCGATCAGGGCCAGTTCGTGGGCGACTTGTTTTTGCACCTTTTCGGTCGCGCCTTCGGGATAGCGCCAGTGCAGGCCTTCCCGGGTCAAACGCACCAGCCGCTGCTGCGGCTCCTCGCCGTTTGCCACTTCCGACGGGTATTCGTAGCGCAGTTCGGTCAGGGCGAAATGGCATCTGGTGGCAATCTCGCCGGAGCGGCGCACGGCCCCCTCATGGCCTTTGAACAGGCGCAACATTTCGGTCTCGGAGCGCAGGCGGCGTTCGGCGTTCGGCTGCGCCGCCCGGCCAATGGCGTCGATCCGCAGGCCCTGCCGGATGCAGGTCAAGACATCGGTCAGGCGGCGGCGGCTGCCGTGGTGCATCAGCGGTTCGGCCGAGGCGACGGGCAGGATGTTGAGGATTTGCGCCAGTTTGTTGAGCCGCTTCAACCGCGACTTGTCTTGCCCGTCATAACGCGGGGCGAGGACGAGCAAACAGTCGGGGAAAGCCTTGATCAGGGTTTTGGCGTGCTGGTGCCAGCTTTCAGACGGGGATTCCGGTGGGTGCAGCAGCAGAATCTGGCCTTCACCAAAACCCAGCAAATCCTCCAGATGCAGCTCGCATTCCCCCTTGGCCGAACGCCGTTTGCCAAGGGTCAAAAGCTGCGACAACCGCCCCCAGGCCGCCCGATCCTGCGGCAGAACCGTCACTTCCAGCCCTTCGGCCAGCACGATCCGCGCCGCAGAAATCTGGCGCGGGATCACCGCATCGGGCGACACCACATGGGCCAAAGTGCTCGGCCCCTCGACCTCGCCGCGTGCCACCCTTTGCGCCTCGGCCACTTCGCGCGCCAGCGCCTTCAACTCGCAATGCGCCCGCACGATGCCCGCGACCGAGTTGTGATCGGCAATGGCGAAAGCTTGCATCCCCAATTCCGACGCCCGCCGCACATATTCCTCGGGATGCGAGCCGCCGGTCAGGAAGGTGAAATTCGAGATGATGCAGAGTTCGGCGAAGGGCATGATGCCCGACTATATTCCCGTTTTGTTCTCATTGGGAGTCGGTAGGCTAGATAAATAATCTCAGCCTATTTTTGGTCAAGAAGCGCGTTAACTTTACTTTGAAAGAGGGACCTCATTCCCGTCTTTTCCGGACCTTCTAAGTCCCGGCCAACAGCGGTCCTGCACCTCGCCAGCAGTATGCGATCCAAATCAGAAGGCAGACCTCTATACCCGTCGGCCCAGTACACCCCGACCCCGTGCAGTTCGGCATCCGACATGCCTTTTGCAAATCCATCAACGACTTCCTCGATCCCTGATACCAGGGAAGGGCTTTTCGATAGGGCTGCTGACGTACTGCTCGCAACAGTTGTGGAACTTCTTGCACCATTCTCGGCTGAATATCCCCGCAGCCTCAGAAATGAACCGACAATTTTCTCGTCCCATTCAGTCGTCGTGTCCGCCTCTTGGAGCAACTGCAAAGACTGT